>CBFGJQ010000112.1:0-4400 GCA_965649095.1 Caldifarciminota bacterium
GGATTTTTCCACCGAAAGGTTTTTTTTCCTAAAAAATTTTGTTTTATTTGGATAAAACTCTATTTTGATGAAAGCCGGACCTCATAAAAAGCCATCTATTATTTTTTATTAATCTTCAACCGCTTTCCTCCCTTGTCTTTAGTAATCGTCGCCCTCAAAGGATGTTATAGATTAAAATTTATTTTCATTCATCATTTTGTCAATTAACGAAATGATGAAATGACTCCTATTGAGGATAAATTTCACAATAAACTGCTAAGCAACCGCCTGCTACACTACAGAGCCGGCCCGGAATCCATTTCAGGGACATGTTTTTGAAATTCCTATTATCTTAAAATAAGATTTGCATTATTGAACGGGCAGAGGCCTGACGCACCTGAATATCCACATCCTTTAGCGCCCTTCTTAAATAGGGCAATGCCGAACTACCGAATTTCACAAGAACATTTGCCGCGGTCTGACGGATAGAAGGTGATGGGTCTTTTAATAAGGCATCGCCGATCAAATTTAGATTCCGCTTATTATTACTCAAATATAGAACTGCTGCCCGGCGCATAAATTCACGCCTGTCTCTAATAAACTTTATAAGTTCTACAATAGTATTCGTCTCTCCAATCTGATGGAGAATCATCATCTGGTAGTAAGGGGTCCTGGAATACAATCCTTCAATAATCAAATCCCGATTTTTATAAATCATCCCTTTCAATTGCGAAGATTTGCTTAAGTTGTAAATTGCCCTCCATATTGTCCTTCGGTAATTGCTAAAATCCCTATTCGGGATTAGTCCAAATAGAAGCGCTAGTGACTTCTCACTCTTTATCCGACCGAGTGCCTCAATGGCTGATTCAACAAAGTTTTGATTTTTTAATTTGTCCTCAATAAATTCAAGACCCGATTCATCACCAAGGATGCCGAGGGTTTCTAAGATTTGCGGTATAATCCTTTCGTCGGAAATCTTAATCAAAAATGGTATCGCGAACTTCAATTTCAAAACGGCGATGCTTTTTATAGCGGCGGATACTACATATATATCGGGGTCATTCAACATCATAAGAAGGGCTGGGGGTATTTTATCGTCACGAAAATAACCCAGCGCTTCGGCCGCCCTCATCCGCACATGTGGAGAAGAGTCGCTTAATGCATTGAGGATATGTGGCAATACCTCCGGTTTGCCAGTCTTGCCAAGGGCATAAACGGCACTCTTACGAATCAGGTAATCTTCATCTTTTAAAAGTTCCAGAAACAGATCAAAATTCTCTGGTTCCCCAATCTCTCCCAAAACCTCAATTGCCGTTCTTTTGGCAATTCGGTCATTTCCTTTTAGAATTCTTATCAGGTCATCACGGTGCCCAATCGTAAAATTGCTATCAGAAATCCAGAGACTGCGCCTTTCAAATTTACTTTTTTGTTTACTAATCTTCTTCAAGTATGCAGCGGCATAGTTTAAGTCATGATGATTTCTGTATCTTTTTGTTAATACCACAATTGAAAGGTGGGCGAATCCAAATTTATATTCCCGGCCTGCCCGGTCTATTCCATTGAACTCCTCCCTATGCCAGTCAATCTCCGGATAGAAAAATTTTAATGAATCGTCAAATTCCTGGCAGATTGAATCTAAGATCTCTATTCTATTATGGGGAATAATAAATACAAAATCATCACCACCAATATGTCCAACAAAATTGTTATCGGTGTTATCTTTTATTGTCCTTGCAACCTGCACAATGAGACGGTCACCCATCTCAAATCCATAACGGTCATTAAAGAATTTAAAATCATTCAGGTCCGCATAGCAAAGCCAGTAACTGCTCTGGCTTAATATCTTAAATCCAATTTCTCTATTTATTGCCTCATTACCGGGAAGTCCGGTGAGCGGATTCCTTTCCCTTTCATAGTTCAAGGCATCAAGAAGGGTGACTAAAAAATTTTCTTGTTTTGTAGGGGGCAGATTAAAGACCCCTTCTATTTCGTCTAATTTTACCTGACTGATTATCGGGATATATCTTATCTGAAACATTTTAATAACCTCTGCAACTTTAGCTCTCTTTTCAAAAATCAAAACTGCCTCCGGCTCACTCTCACACACGCTAACAATCCCCTTCTGGATAAGGGCTTTTAGCCAGGTAGGTTCCCTGCCGATAATATAAATCCGCCTACTCATTTAGGGAAATCAATTTTTTGCCTGCCTCTCGTTTAACATCCTTTGAAAGCGCAAAGAGAGACGCCTTTAAATAGAGTTCCTTGGCAACCTTTATATCACCCATAATCAACGAAACGTCAGCGGCAAGAATCAAGGACCGCGCCGCATCATCCCGATTTTCTTTAAAATACTCACTCGCCTTTAGATAACAATCCCGAGCTGCCTGATAATTACGATTCTCAGCATAAATTTTACCAATTCTGAGAAAAACCTCCGGCTTTGGACCGAACTTCTCATTCAGTTCCCTTAGGACATTTATCGCCTTCTGGTAATCACCCTGGTTTTTGATAATTTCAGACTTGAGAATATAGGCTTCAAAAATCAGCGCCGCATTGGGAAATTCATTAATAAATTGTCCAATTACTAATTCCGCCTCTTCATATCTGCCCAGTGCATTATAGATTTGTGCTATTTCTAAAAGTGCGACCTCACGATACTTATCTTCGTTCCGCAATAAGTTGTAGTAATAAAGTGCCGAGTCATATTTCATTTCATTCTTATAGATTGAACCCAATTCATTTGCGACATAGGGATATAATTCTTTAATATCATTTCTCTCTAAGAGTGTTTTCAACGAAGTCTTCTCTCCATTTTTATCTTCAATTTTGCGAAAAATTTTCACTTTTTGTAATATTGCATCTCGGGCGGCAGATAAATCAGGATATTTTGCTATCAGCTGGTCAAGTTTTTCAAGGGCCGCGTAATATTCCTTTTTTTCAAAAAGAATCATTGCAATTCTTAAATTTACTGTGGCCACGAAATCCCGGGCATATGTAGAATCGGAATATATCCCGATAAATCTATTTAAGGCACTAACTAAGGAAGAAAAGAGGCCAAGATGATATTTGGTCTCAAGTATCTTCAACTCGGTCTCTAATTTCAACTCATTTTTAGGATTGAAGTCCTTAACCCTTTTGTAAAACTTAAGGGCATCATTATATTTTCGCAAATTGAAGTAGGCATCACCAACATTTTTTGCCGCGATTGCAGCATAATTTGAATTTGGATATAAATTAATCAGGTCAGTCCAGTAATCTATTGCCTGCTGGTATTCGCCGCGTTTAAAATTTATTGAGCCTAATATATAAATTGAGCGATCGGCGTGAGAAGAATTAGGAAAATATTCACGATGTAATAAAAACTTCTCTTCAGCACTTGCCCACATACCCCTGAGATAATCAGTGCGCCCCTTGAAGAATAGGTATTCATCAATAGTGTCGGGGAGGTCTCGAAAGTAGATACAAGCGGAATCAAACTCTCCTTCTTCCATAAAAATCTTTCCTAAAAGAAATCGTGCCGAATCATTCCCTCTGGCAAAAAGATAATCCCTTAAATGTTTTTTCGCGCGGGGATAATTTTTTAAAGCATACTCTATCCGTCCGGCATTGTAGGTAGCATTTAATAACAGTTCACGAGATGGAGAATTGCGTATCACAGTATCTAAAAGAGCAAGACTCCTTTGATAATCACCGATTTTTTCATAAGTTAGTGCCAGTCCGATTTCCTTATATCCAAAAAGGTCTTCAACCTTGTTATATAAATCTATCGCCTCCTGATAATCCCTTTTCGTGAATCTCTCTTTTGCAAGAATAAGTGTTTGGTAATTTTTTATATAGTGCGAGATAACCTTTTTTAAATCTGAATCTACCCCCGAATTCAGGCATCTTTCTGCCCCTTCAAGGTCACGTTTTTTTAAATTGATTAGGGTGAGATAATAATACTTAGGGAAAAATGCTTCGCCGGCCTCATTCATATAGTCCATTGCCTCGATGTAATTACCTAACCGATAATGGACTATTCCAAGATAGAATTTGGCTTTATCCTTGTCTTTTGTCAGTTTCTCAAGATGCAACCTTGCTGCGGATAATTGGTCAAGACACAGTTCACTTACACCCAAATAATATAGAACTTCGTCTTCTGAATAAATTTTAAAGGCAACCTTTGAATAACGGATTGCCTCAAGATAATTATTTTTATAAAAATAGTCCTCGTAAGGAAAAAGAAAAATAAATAAAATGCTACTCAAGGGGAACCTCAGAGATAAATATCTGTATGATCTTTTTTTCTTTATTGTCAACAACAAATTGAATCTGATATCCCGCATAGACGGGATGATTAAAGACCCGTGCAAAGTATCTTAAAATTAGGTAATTTTTCTCTTCGTCTAACCAGGTGAATTTATATTGATACTTTAATTCCT
>CBFGJQ010000113.1:0-4354 GCA_965649095.1 Caldifarciminota bacterium
TGGTTAAATGTGGAGTTAAGGCGTGAGCCTTTTATCTCTTTTATAAAATTCTTACGAAATTAACTCCTTCTTCTCAGATTCCCTATCCCAGACCATGTTCGTCCACTTGAAACTGGACGCCACAGATTAGAATTTCAAAGAACAGGGCAGTAGGAAACTGCTGCACTACAAAGAACACATCATCAAGGGGATTTCATCCCCTTGAAAAACCCCTGAAATCCCCTATATCCCCCTTTACAAAAGAGGGATTTATTATCCGTTTTAATTACATTTTGTTATCCGTTTGAATTTTGAGGTAATAGGAATTTTTCAAATTCCTGTTACCTTCAAATAATCTCTTTCAATTCGTCAATTGAAATCTTTTTTAGTTCAGGTAGACCGAGTTCCTGGCGGATGCGGTTTACCGCTGAGGTGATTGCAACACTGACCCCGGTTTTGCCGATATTTTCTGAAAGTTTGGTCAGATTCTCCGGTGCAGTTCCTTTTTCTACACAGATATTCTTTAAAGCGATAATGACTTCAATGGGACGGACATCCTGAGGACATCTTTCATAGCACGAATAGCAATTGGTGCAGAGCCAGATTACAGAATCTTTGCCCGTCAAATCATCTTCCATGCCTAAGAGTGCCTTTAGTAGTATCACCCTTGGATTGAATTTATTTGTAAACCTTGCGGCGGGACAGGAGGCGACACAGGCACTGCACTGATAACAATAATTATGATGCTTGCCACCGGGCACCTGATTCAATTTTTCGCGAAAGCGAAAGTTGACAATGATTTTTTCTTTATCAATTGATTTATTCATCCTATTGTTTCCAGTGCCTCCTATAAAATTTCAATGAAGGACTATAAACTTTTTGCTGGCAACAAAGTTATCTGTTTTGATATAGCAGAAGTAAATCCCCGGAGAAACTTTTTTCCCATTTTTGTCTAAACAATCCCAGATGATACTCTGAAAGCCAACCCTTGTCTTGAAATCGGTTATAGTTTTAACTTGCTGTCCAGCGGCAGAATAGATTTCTAATGTGCTGTTATGGGAAGGCTTTGTTGTATAAAATTGAATAAAAAGAGAACTGCGACATGGATTAGGATATATTGAAAGTTTACCATCAAATTGTTTTAAACCAATAATATCTTCCTTGATATCAAGGTGATAATCAATCAATAAATAAATATCATCGACTATGCAATACCCTATCACATTTCCCAATGAATCAAGTGCTTCCCCCAAGATATGAAAACTATCCTTAACGACCCCTTCTTCAGAAAGCCAATTGAAACACAAGTCATTTTCTGTCATCCACTCTGATGTTATTTTGGTTACAAGTGCTGCAAATGTTCCCCCTGGGACATTAACAGTGTCTTCTCCTACCACCTCTCTCTCCTCAAGCCAGGGGTCAGTCATTGCAATCCAATAACTGCCAATCGTCAGTGGGAAAACGAACAGTTTTTTAGGAGGTGACCAATACATTGTATCCCGACCTAAAAATTGAAATGGGTAAAACCTGCGCAAGTAAAGATATTGTGCCAATGATTTTGCAGTATTGAAGCAGATACCTTTATACCTAAACTTTATATTTGTTGCACTCCTCGAGGATTTACAAAATTTTGTATTATTATAAGTATAGGCAATCCAAAGAAGCGCGGTGTCGGGGTGTGCATACCACCAAGTTTGTGGAAAACTATCACCATTCCCATACAAAATATGTTGAAGACGGAAACACTCCCAACCTGCAAGAGTGTCTATGTCATCAAACCATTCATGAAGGGTATCATTAAAGAGATATACAGTTGTGTCATTATTTATTGTATCATAAACAACTACTTGAAAGGTTCTTGAGTATTTCCATTCGTTATTGACACCAACCGGATAACTTTCAATTATCAAACTGTCTCTGCCAATTATTGAGGCAGTTAAATTAAGAAATGAGAATACTGCAAAAATAAACATATTTTATTATATACTTTATTTTAGAGATGTCAAGCATTGAACTAAATAATTTTCGTCCCGTTGAAACTGGACGCTACATTTTTTCATCGCCCGACTGAAGTCGGGTGCTACAAAGAGGGAGAAGTCGGGCGCTACAAGGGGGTAGGCGTCGGGCGCTACAATTTGTTTTCTTATCGTAGCGTCCATCTTTAGATGGACGGATAATTTTTTCGTCCCGTTGAAACTGGACACTACATTTTTTCATCGCCCGACTGAAGTCGGGTGCTACAAAGAGGAAGAAGTCGCCGCTACAATTTGGCACTTTAGATTTAGAGTTTATCTTCATCGGTTATCCTTCCAATGCCTCGGCAACGAGATTTACCAGATTCTTTATCTCAATCTTTATCTCCTCAGTTCGCTGTGCCTCAGGTGTTTCTTTCATTGCACAATTGAAGTGGATTTCACACTTTGGACAGGCAGTTAAAAGTAAATCAGCCCCGGTCTCCTTTGCCTCTTTTAATCGGGTGATTTGTATCCGCTTTGAATAATTTGAACAATTCATCCAGGCGCTCACTCCACAACAGACTGCACGATTTTTACTATGCCTCATCTCTTTTAGTGTTAATTTTGGAATTGATTGGATCACATTCCTTGGTTCTTCATAGATTCCAAGATGCCTTCCTAATCTACAAGGGTCCTGGAAGGTGATGACTTTATCAATTCCTTTTAATCTAATCTTGTCTTCACCTACTGCCCTGGCGAATATTTCAGAAATATGACACATCTCCATATTAAAACCAAAATATCTTGGATAATCAATCTTGAATGTTCGGTAGCATTCAGGACAGGAGAAGATTATCTTTTTTATTTTAGAATTTTTAATCAGATTGATATTAAATTCAGCAAGCCTTTTGAAACTCTCAAAATCACCCTGCCACAATAGGTCATGGCCACAGCAACGCTCTTCTTTTAATAAAACCGGCGTTATCCCGATATAGTTCAAAATCTTTATACTCGCATTTGCACCGGCAGTGGGCACCACTCCAATATCGCTAAAAAGCACATCAAAGAATGGGGCACAGCCGACAAAATAGAGTATATCACCATCTTCGCTGATTTTCAAATTGTTATCCAGCCAATCCATTCGTTTTGGATTCAGACCCGGCGAAGACATAATTCTCATCAAGGATTGTGCTGCACCACCGTGGGAGCATAATGCCTCTTCACCCAATTTTGTCGCCTCAAATCTTATTGCCTGGGTCAGTTCAATATATTTTATTCCGGCCGGGCAGGTCTCATCACAGAGCTGACAGGTAAGGCAATTCCAGATATTCTTATCTTTCAATAAATCGCTATTTACACCCCTTAATGTCCTATTGAGTAAGACCCTCGGCGAATAGTTATGATTGAACCTTGAGACCGGACAGACCCCTGTGCACTTACCACATTCAAGGCATAATAGGGCACGGGATTGACGAATAGCTTCAATTAATAACATATGGAGTCCGTATTTTTTTAAATCCCAAATCCCAATACGCCAGGCAGAGTGGCGTACCAAATCCCAAACAATATTTAACTCTAAAATTCCAAACAAACAAAAATATTAAAGAATTATTTAGTTTTTGAAAATCGGAATTTATTGGGAATTTAATCATTTTTCGCAATCCTGCTTGGTCCCAATTTCCTGATTGTTTCGGTAAATTCTGTTGCGACCTTTGCGAATTTGGCTGCTTCTGCAGAAGAAATCCAGTCAAGTTTTAATCTCTCCGCTTCTATCCCCAGCATCGCTACCAGCCTCTCTGTAGTCTTATGGACTTCCGCGGCCTTGCGTGCCCCAAATATGTAATGGCAATCCTCAAAATGGCAGGTTGCCACAAGCACACCATCGGCACCCAGTTCAAATGCCCTTAAGACCATTCCCGGTGTCACCCTTCCCCCGCACATCACCCGCACAATCCGGATATTGGGCGGATATTGCAACCTCGCTACGCCCGCGCCATCTGCCGCCGGGTAAGAACACCAGTTACAGCAGAAGGCTACAATCTTTGGTTCAAAAATTGTAGCCTTATTGTCCGATGGACTTATAGTCTCATTGTCAATAACTTCTATAGTCCTATCGTCTGATTGTCCCATAGTCTCATTGTCTTTTGATTCTATTTGATTTCCTTAAATATGAAATAAAACCAGATATAAGTTTACCCGTAGTTTCTGCTTGTTCATAAATTTTCTTAAATTCAACTTCATCTATATATCCATCATCCAATGCTGCATAAAGGTCATTTCTAATTTCTCCACAAGAACGCCTTGCGTAATTCAAAAAATTTATAAATTCTTTATCTGTGTTCGTCTCGAACCCTTCGGCAATATTAGACATTACAGAAAGCACTGCTCTCTTTATCTGATCGCAGAATACATAATCTTTT
>CBFGJQ010000114.1:0-4341 GCA_965649095.1 Caldifarciminota bacterium
CCATGAAAAATTAAGTTACCTACTTGACATCTGCCAACTTAGTAGTGTAATATTATATATTAAATGATTAAAGAGCCACTAAAAGGAGGTTGATTATGGCAGTGTTCAAGCTTGATGCAATTGGGTTGAGATGCCCTCAACCTGTATTGAAGCTAGCGGCAAAAGCAGCTGAACTAAATCCGGGTGATGTAATAGAGATAACAGGAGATTGTCCTACCTTAGAAAAGGATGTAAGAGCTTGGTGCGAAAGAATGGGGAAGACTGTTCTATCGGTGGAAGACCTCGGTGGTGAAAAAAGACTTATAAAAATTCGGCTTTAACTGCCTTTAATTAGGTAAAAGAAAGATGGCTGATAATCAAAAGAAGAAAATTGGGTTATACCTGTGTCTTTGTGGTGGAGGTATTGGTCTATCCGAGAACGCCATTAAATCTATTCTTGAACAGACGAGCAAGTGGGAAGATGTAGGAAGGCTGAAAACCCATAATCTTTTGTGCACAAAGGATGGACTCCAATTTATCAAATCTGAGATAGAAGGGCAAAGACTGGATAGAATTATAATTGCCGCTTGTAGCCCAAAAATGCACGAAGATAAGTTCAAGAAAATGTGCGAGGAAGCTGGTTTAAATCCTTATTTCCTTCAAATAGCAAACATACGAGAACAAGGAACTTGGGTTATAGAAGATGAAGAGAGCCTGACGAAGAGAGTTCTCGGCCTTATCCGGGGTGCGATAAATCGGGTGAAATTGCACGAACCTCTTTACAAAAGAGAAATAGAGTGTAACCCTGATGTCGTCGTAATAGGAGCAGGTGTATCTGGAATAAGAGCAAGTTTATTAATTGCCAGAGCTGGTAGGAGGGTCTTTCTGGTAGAGAAAAATCCAAATATAGGTGGTTTGACTGCCAGATTTGAGAAGGTTTATCCCACAATGGAATGTGCTTCCTGTATGTTAGCCGAGCAACTACAGGAAGTTTTGAGAAATGAAAATATAGAAGTTCTTACCTATAGTGAATTAGTCCAAGTTCGCGGCTTCTTGGGAAATTTTATTACAAAGATAAAAAAGAAAGCAAAATTTGTAAAAGAAAATATCTGTATTGGTTGTGGTGCTTGTATAGAAGTTTGTCCTGTAGAGGTGAAAAATGAATATGATGAGGGGTTATCAAATAGAAAGGCAATCTATGTTCCTTTTGCCGGTGCCCTCCCAAATATCCCTGTGGTAGATAAAGAAAATTGTATTAGATTTCAAGGGAGGGATTGCAATCTCTGTGAAAAGAATTGTCCCTTTGGAGCAATTGATTGGAATGATGAGGATAAAATGATTGAGAAAAGCGCTGGGGCTATTATCTTATCTATAGGCGCTAATGTTATTGATAAAGAACTTCTTACTACTTATGGATATGGGAAAATTCCAAATATTTTTACCGATTTACAATTGGAGAGAATATTAGCCGAGAATGGTCCTACAAAAGGGAAATTACTTCTTGAAGATGGCAGAGAACCCCTTTCCTGTGCTTTTATTTACTGTGTGGGTAGAGACGAAAAGGGATATTGTTCGGGAATATGTTGTCCAAATTCTATAAAATTATCGTTACTTATCAAAGAAAAATCACCTAATATCAGAATTGAAAATTTCTATAGGGATTTATGTTTGCCAAAGAAAGAATATGAGAAATTATATAAGGAGGCAATAAATAAAGGCGTTCAATTTATAAAAATAGATAAGAAGCCAGAGATTTCCTATAGGAATGGAAAGATTATCTTTGACTCCGGCGAATCTTACGATATGGTAGTCCTTCCCCCAGTTATCGCACCTAATGAGGGCACGGAGAACTTAGCTAATATGCTTGATATCCCTTTAGATGAACAGGGTTATTTCTGTTCCGGACACGCTTTGATGGCGCCAGTTTCTACAATTTGTGAAGGTGTATATATCGCAGGTTCCGCTGGAGGTGCTAAGGACATTGCTGATGCTATTGCCCAGGGGAGTGCTGTAGCAGGTGAAGTATTATCAAGGATTATGCCAGGTAGAAGATTAGAATTAGAACCTATAATAGTGGAGATGGACAAAGATTTCTGCAGTAAGTGTGGCATTTGTCTTTCCCTATGCCCATATTCAGCCATCAATTATGAGAAAGACAAGTCTGTTTCTGTAAACGAAATACTTTGTAGGGGATGCGGAATCTGCGCCGCCGTATGTCCCAGTGGTATATTAAAATTAAAGCATTATAAAGAAGATCAAGTGTTGGCTGAGCTTGAGGGAATAATACAAGAAGATGAAGAGCCGATAATTGTGGCTTTTCTATGTAGTTGGTGTTCGTATCAGGCAGCCGATGGGGCCGGACAAGCCCATTTGAAGTATCCAGCGAATATAATGCCTATTAAACTTATGTGCACCGGTAATCTTGCTCCGTTTTATATCTTTAAGGCTTTCCAACAAGGTGCCAGCGGGGTAATCGTATTGGGTTGCCATCCCGGTGCCTGTCATTATAAAAAGGGAAATCTTATGAATTTAAGGAGGGCTATTTTGCTAAAAACTCTTTTAAAACAATTTGGTATTGAGGAGGAAAGATTCAAAATAGATTGGGTATCGGCAACTGAGGGAAGAAGATTTGCAGAAATAGCTAATGAAATGGTTGAAACGGTGAGAAAATTAGGAAAACTTAAATTACAAATATAAAAGGAGGATAAAAATGGAAGCCCATCTAAAGAAGTGTATCGAGGCTTTGGACAATATAATTAAAGGCCATTTTGTAAGCCCTGTTCCAGAAGATGTAGAGAACCCTATCTTGGCTGAATTAAGTCAAAAGATAAATTCTGTAGGTAATCTCCACCAAACTGCCTTAGATGAAGCAATGGAAATGGCACTGGTATTATCTTCTTATATGGAGGAATTAAAAAAGATAACTAAAGGAGACTTTAAAGCAAGGGTAGCTACTGATTCAAAGATTGAGATTTTGAATGTGTTCGGAAGTGCCCTTAATAACACCTTTCAAAATTTAGAAAAGATGCAGGAAATAGAGAAACTCCTAAGAGAAGTGTCTACACCTTGTTTAAAATTGTGGGAAGAGATAGTGGCTATGCCTCTTATAGGTGCAATGACCAGTAAACGCGCCAAAGAAGCGATGGAGAACATCCTTAAAAAAATAGTAGAAGAGAGCGCCAGGGTTGCTATCGTGGATGTAACTGGTGTACCTGTGGTGGATACAATGGTGGCAGATTATCTAATAAAAACAATGAAAGCGATTAAAATCTTGGGGGCTGAACCTGTAATTACAGGAATAGGACCAGAGGTTGCATCTACTTTAGTATCATTGGGGATAGAAATTGGTGATTTTGTGACCAAATCCTCTCTGGCTGAGGGTTTAAAATATGCCTTAGAATTTACCGGTAAAACTAAAAAAGGCAATGGAGAAAAATGATTTAGAAGAGATTCACCCTATACCTATATTGAAAATAGGTAATAACCTTATAGTATCAATTCAGGGTGATTTAACTGATAGAATGGTTGAATCTCTTCAGAATAGTATTTTAAGAAAGATAGAAAAGACAAATGCAAAGGGTTTACTAATTGATGTATCTTCCCTTGAGGTGATTGACAGTTTTGTTGCCCGCTCACTTATAAATACCGCAAGAATGGCAAAATATATGGATACCGAGACAGTAATTACAGGCATCTCACCAGAAATAGCGCTTACTTTAATTCAGATGGGCTTTCATTGGGGTAAAATTACAACCGCAGTCACTGTGGAGCAGGGATTGAAAATTTTAGAAGGCTGTGGTAGAAGGAAGAGAAGATGACATCTTTGCAGATTAGAATCCCTGTTTCCTCTGAAGATGACATACTAAAAGCACGTAGGTCTGTGAGGAATTTTATTATTGTTCACAACCTCTCCTGTAGTGAGATTAAAAGATTACATATCCTCACCATCGTTTCCGAACTTTCAAGAAATATATACAAATATGCCGGTAAGGGAGAGGTATTGGCTGAGGTGATTAAAAATTCAGGTAATATAGGTTTGAAACTCCAATTTATTGATAATGGCCCTGGCATCCCCAATATAGAAGAGGCAATGAAACCCAAAGATTTATCAAAAGGTCACACGGGATTAGGATTAGGACTTATCGGAAGTAAAAGATTATCGGATGAATTTATAATAGAGACTGCATCAGGTAAAGGAACTAAAATCACATCAATAATATGGCTCTGAAAATAAATATATCCAGAGAGATGGATGTTATATACCTCCAGAGCAAAGTGAGGGAAATAGCTAACGATTTAAATTTCCCTGACAAAATTACGGGAGAACTTGAAATAATAAGCGGCGAATTGGGAGATAATATA
>CBFGJQ010000115.1:0-4339 GCA_965649095.1 Caldifarciminota bacterium
AGCACTGCCCAAGAGTATCCTGGTCAATGATTTGTGTTTCAATGAGAAGGGTGAACTTTTTATCTTAACTCCTGCTTCAATCTTCAGACTTGATGCCAATACAAAAAATCTCGTTTTACTTCAGGAAATACCAAACTGCAAATTGTTAGCATTTGGAGAATCGGAAGGTTATCTGATTGACCTCAACAATTCCCTTTTAACCCTTTCTCCAAAAAGAGGTGAACTCAGCAAATTGCCACACAACTTTAATTCACCCCGGCAACTGAAATTGGTTCAAGTGGGAAATAGAAATATTGTAATGGTTGGAGAAACAGGCAGACTGATATTCATCAGTGATGAGGAAATAATTGGCACCTTAAATGCCAATCTTGAAAGATTTTCCACCCTGAACCAGATAGCATCTGAAGAAAATGAATTACCGGTCTTTACCTTAACAGATAATAAAATCTTCTTATATAGCGGAAATCTCAAGAGTATCTTGAATTACCGTTCTCAAAAGATATACAGTTCTCCTGAGGAAATTCTTGACTTCGTCACCGCCGGCACAAATAGAATATACATACTCTTCGCCGATTCAATATTATTTATTGACGAAGGAAGGGAAATACATGAATCACTACCATTAGATAAAATTTCTTCCGGTTCAAGGATTCTTGTAAATCCCATCACTGGTAGCCTCCTTTTGTTCAATTCTAATGAAAAGACCTTGAAGGTCTTTTCATTTGGCAAGAAAATAGAAACCGAAATCATAAAATTGGAAAAGAATCGTCCCAATCCTGTTGATAACTATACCGAAATTGAGTTCTCCCTCAATGAGCCACTTGATGTAACCCTCACAATATATAATCTGATCGGCGAACCAGTAAAGGTAATTGCCAGGGGTAGATTCAACAAAGGAACTCACCTCTTTGTCTGGCATGCTGATGACGAAAAGGGAAATCTCGTGCCTAATGGAGTCTACTTTTATCGCCTTGAGACTCAAAAGGGTGTTCTGATAAAACAATTGATTGTGCTGAGATAATAGATTTTTGACATCTCCTGAAAAACTGCTCAATCCTGCCCTTTCCTGCATAGAGAGGGTTATTGACCGATTCAAAATATTGAGTCAACACTCGGGGGTGGTGGTTGGAGTATCAGGGGGCCGCGATAGCCTTGTTCTTCTATATCTATTAAATACATACAATAAAAAGTTTCAGAAGAACTGGAAGATCTATACCTGCCATATTGACCCGGGTTTTCCTCATTGGGATACTGATTACATCACCCGGTTCTCCGCGCAATTAGAAATCCCCTGTAAGATCATTAAAACCGATATTGCTTGGCGAATAAAAAATCTCAAAAAGAAGTGTTTCTTTTGTGCCCGGGAGAGAAGGCGCCAACTTCTCCAATATGCTGAATCGCTGAATGTCTTTCAAATTGCCCTTGCCCACCATCTTGAAGATGTTGTGGAGACATTTCTCTTAAACATAATTTACAACGGCGAAATCTCTACATTCATCCCCAACCAATCAGTCATTCAGGGGAGGTTCTCATTTATAAGACCTTTATATTATATTGAAAAGAGGGAGATCGATAAAATCTCCAGCGCCCTTTTGATTCCAGAAAAGATGAATATCTGTCCCTATTACCACATTTCAAAACGGCAAAGGATAAGGGAGTTTTTGAATGAAATAACCCTTGAATATCCAGACGCTTACCGCAGTATCTTCAATGGTATAAAAAATATCAAACCTGCCTATCTACCTGCATAGTAGCCATTTGGTCTCTCTATTATTAGCGTTTACTTCCCTCCCTTGATGGCCTGTCGCTAAGGGGAGTAGGAGATCTTTTACAGTAAAAACCTACCAGATACCCGTTTTTAAATATTCATCCATTGACCTTGCGGCAATCCGGCCATCACCCATTGCAAGGATTACAGTCGCCCCTCCCCGCACCACATCACCACCTGCCCAGCAGCGTTCTTTTGATGTCTTCATCGTTGCCTTATCCACCTCAATATTACCCCATTTTCCAACTTTTAAATCCGGTGTAGTCTGGGGAATTAAAGGATTGGGACTCTGACCGATTGCACATATTACTGTATCAACCGGTGAAATAAAATTAGAACCCTCTATGGGCACAGGTCTTCTCCTTCCTGAGGCATCTGGCTCACCGAGTTGCATCTTGATGCATTCCATCTCTTTTACCCAGCCATTTTCATTACCGATATACCTTACCGGCAGGGTGAGCCAATCAAATATTACACCCTCTTCCTCCGCGTGGTGAATCTCTTCGGCCCGTGCCGGCATCTCCTGTTTACTTCGCCGATAGACAATATGGACCTCATCCGCACCGAGCCGCAATGCAGTCCTTGCACAATCCATTGCGACATTTCCTCCCCCTATGACGGCAACCCTCTTCCCCCGCACAATTGGTGTATCGTATTGAGGGAATAGATATGCCTTCATCAGGTTGGAACGGGTCAGGTATTCGTTTGCTGAATATACACCATTTAAGTTTTCACCCGGAATATTCATAAACCAGGGCAGTCCTGCCCCCGTGCCAATATATACTGCATCAAATTCTTTTAGCAATTGGTCTATCGTCGCGGTCTTACCCACAATAAAATTCAAGACAAGTTTTACCCCGCATCTAATGAGATAATCAACCTCGCGATAGACAATTGCCTTGGGCAGACGAAATTCCGGAATTCCGTAGACAAGCACACCCCCCGGCTTGTGCAATGCCTCAAATATCGTTACTGAATGTCCTAGCCTTACGAGATCACCCGCCACAGTCAAACCACCAGGACCCGAACCTATCACCGCGACTTTCTTACCCGTGGGGGGAGGCAATTCGGGAAGAGGAGCCTCTCCTCGTGCTGCCTCATAATCGGCCGCAAACCTTTCCAGCCTGCCAATTGCTACCGGTTCATACTTCTTTGCCAGTGTGCAGACCTGTTCGCATTGTGTCTCCTGCGGACAAACCCTCCCACATACTGCCGGTAGAACATTCTTCTCCTTTAATCTCTTTATTGCGGATTTGAAATCCCCTTCCGCAATGAATCTTATAAATCCTGGTATATCAATCTCTACCGGACAGCCTGAGACACAGGGTGCCTTTTTGCACTGAAGACACCTTTTTGCCTCCCTGCTTGCCTCTTCAGGAGAATAACCATAAGGGACCTCATTAAAATTCTTTATCCGCTCTTTGGGCGGTTGCTCCCGCATCGGTGTCTTTTTAGGAATTATCTTTTCAGGCATAGTTTTTGCTCGTCCGACTAAAGTCGGACGCGAAATTTAGGCATTTTATCTTACTACCCATATTTCTCACACTCGTAAAAACTTAAAGACCTTCTCTCTTCGTTTATATATATATGCCTTCGGGTTAAAAGATTCTGCCAGTCAACACTGTGACCATCAAATTCTGGACCATCAACACAGGCGAACTTTGTTTCTCCATTTATTATTACCCGGCACACACCACACATACCTGTTGCATCAATCATAATCGGATTCAAACCCACAATCGTCTTTATTCCAAAAGGTCTGGTGGTCTGAGAAACAAGATATGTTAGATAGGTGCAACCCTGGGCATAGACAATATCCACACTATATTTTGACAGGTATTCATTCAAAAATTTATCAATATGTCCGGCAAAACCCCTTGTCCCATCACGGGTTACTTCAAAAAGTTCATCACTGTATTCTTTCAACATCTCCTGCCAGTAGAGAAGAAAACCACTTCTCGCCTCAATTACAGTAATCACTTTATTATTATTATCATTGAATGCCCTCAGCACGGGATAGATTGCACCTATGCCATAACATCCACCAATCGCAAGAATTCTTTTATCATTAACCATTTCGGTTGGCTTACCTAACGGTCCAGCAAGGTCAGCAATTGAATCTCCCGGCTTCATACTACCGAGTTTCCGCGTTGATGTCCCAACTTCCATAAATACTACACTTACAGTATGTTCATCCCAGTCAACAAGGTTCAGGGGAATACGCTCACCAGTTTCATCCGCACGGACAACAACAAACTCCCCGGCCCTTGCATTCAAATGAATAAAATCCGATTCGAGAACCATATAATGGATATTGGGAACCAGCAACTCCTTTTTTACAATCTTTACCATAGTTTACCAATATCCGAGCAACGACAATTTTTCTTATTCGTCCGACTGAAGCATACTCTGATGAAAATCATCGGGTCGGATGCGACAATTTGTAATTTAAATATTGGAATTCTTTTGAGATTTGGGATTTGGGATTTAGGCATTTTATTTTATACATTCTATCCTTACCGGTTTGCTCGCAATCAACCCTTTTTTTCTATCATAATACGCAAACACCAC
>CBFGJQ010000116.1:0-4330 GCA_965649095.1 Caldifarciminota bacterium
AACTATTCCTGGAGCAGAAGTCTTCTTCACATCGCCTTTCCTGAATATCTTGTGCCTTTTCTTTATTATTATAATGAAAAATTTCATTATCAGGTAATAGGAATTTTTGAAATTCCTATTACCTGAACATAGTTTGATTCGCGCCCGGAAAGTCATCTCCTGTTAATCCTCTTTCATCCCTCTCTATCCCTTACGACAACCTAAAAGTTAGTATTTCGGGTGAAGAAGTGAGTATGGATGTGAGAAATAAGAAAATAGTCTTTTAATCTCCACCCCCTACTTTTCACCCAACTTTCAAGCAAGGGTTATGAGGGGAAATCAGGGGTGATAAGGGGAAATGAAGGTTATTCCTATCGCAATAACACCGCCTTTTTGGTCTGTCTGAAGTCACCCAACTCAAGCTGCACAAGATAGACACCTGAAGGCAAACGCCGACCCCGATCATCATCGCCAAACCAAACAAGAGTATTCAGGAGGCAGTGGCCAGTAGTCAGTGGAAAAGACCTTACCAAACGACCACTGATGTCAAATATTTTAATACTGGCTACTGAATACTGACTACTGGCTACTTCTGTTGGAATTTGGTACTTAATCATACAATGATCCCCGAACGGATTTGGATGGGTTGATAATAATAGCGCACTTTGACTCACGGATTGTGAATTCCTCAAATCTTCGATTCCAACAAGATTTATTCCAAAGAAATGCATTATTGAATCAAGTAGCCTCGCCTTTGTATATGGTTCATTATCCACAAGCCCGGAAAGTTCAAATGACACACCGACTGTTCTATAACCATCACCAATATTTGCCACCCCACAATAATAATCGTCATCCTGGTCATGGAAAATCCTAAAACCTGTGCCGGTAGAATCAATTACATCAAGATAAAAGTTCTCCCCATCGTATCTGAATAACATATGGTCAGTAAAGGTATTTGGTTCACCCTCAATCGGTCCCATATTTGTATATCCATCGTTTATTGGTTTGATGCCAAAATAGGGATTGAAATTAAAACCGAACATTGCAAAAGGGTCAAATGCCCAGCATTCACCACCCTCAAGGTATACATTGCCGCCCTGGTTTATAAAATCGACGACTTTTTTGACTTCATTACAATCTCTGAATAAAACATAATTTTCATACGCCACACCTGTGCAGATAAAGAGTAATTTATAATTTTTCAAATGGTCAAATGAATAAAATTGCGCGCCTGTGTAATCACCAATATATCCAAGATCTTGCAGAATTGAATGGATTACTGGGCCACTTGAATTATTTCTGTCCGGGTCCCAGATAAAATAGTCCCTCTTTCCGATTATAACCTTTATTCTGACTGTATCAATAACCGATGTATTATCCCTTAATATCAAGTCCAAATAACCAATACTTCCTGGTGGTGTATTATATAGCGCCTGAATTCTAAATGGGTTTGAATTGCTTATCAATGAATCAATCAAAACATTCCCAAAATTTGCACTGTTATTTGTAACAACTAAATACGGTGATGAACTTACAAGAATCCCGGTTAAGTTTTGTATACTAACACCACCGACATTCTTTAATGAACAAAATAACTCTCCCTCTTCACCCGGGTCTAAAATACCATCGGCATTTCCTGCTGAGTCATTTATAAAATATGAAATTAAGGTGCAATGGGCAGAATTGTCCGGGTATGTAAGGCTTATATCATCGGCGAAGACCTTCGCCTCTGAATGGTATGGTCAACATCCATAGGATTGACCGAGTAATGTTATTCTCAATTTAAGGATATCTAAAGGATTTACACCGGGAAGATTTTGTAATTCTTCAAAAATATTTATCGTATCAATAATCCAGTTTGTGTCACCCAGTTCTATTAAATGGATTGTAGGGGATGGTGTCCAGTAAAGAGTATCACAATAATTGAATAATCTCGTCTCCCCAAGGATATTCTCATCAATGTCAAGATAAGAGATAATAATGGCGGCAACTGCCGGCGAGGGATGGGATGTATCAGAACATTGGGCAACTATCTTTGCCTTAAATGAAAGATTGAGGGCAAAATCCGGAACATAACAGGTCTGGGATATTGCGGTTAAAAATCGGTCAAGCCTTCCTACATAGACTTCTGAATCCGGGTCTTCTTCATAAATCTTATCTGTATTTATTGTATAAGTCTCGCCCTGGGCATAACAGTTCCAGTAATTGAGTGAATCCTCAAAACTTCCATTAAAAAGAAAGTTGCCCCCAAAGAGGAAATTTACTACAAAAAAAGAGCCTCCAACTATTTTCATACAATCCTATCCGAGCAATGGCCGGAGTAAAAATACGCCCGCAAGAATTATCAAAAAACCTAAAAAATCAAAGATAATGCCAGCCCTTAGCATCCTTGTAATCGGCACATAACCAGAGCCATAGATAATTGCATTCGGCGGTGTTGATACGGGGAGCATAAATCCATAACTTGCACCAAGACAGGCACCGAGTGCAGGAATCAATGGATTTACACCTGCCGCAGTAGAAAGCGAAATCATTATCGGAATCACCATATTTGCCGAGGCAGTATTTGATGTAAGTTCACTGGTGATAATTGCCAAAAGGATTGAAATTGCGGTTATTACAAAAAGGCTCTTTGCACCGGTAAGACTTAAAATCCCTTTGCCAATATTCTCAGCTAGACCCGTTGAAAACATGAGACTGCCTAAAGACAATCCCCCACCGAAAAGAAGAATTGTTCCCCAGTCAATATCCACTGCCTCTTTCCAGGTGATTGTCCCTTTTCTTTCTTTCCAATCCAGAGGCATCATAAATAAAATTACTGCCCCGATAATTGCAGAAAGCCCTTCTGGTATATGCGCCTCCCACCATTTGCAGCCAGGGGTATCTGCACCGAAGATAATTGCCAATATGCCTGGGAAGACCCATAAAAAGACCGTTATCAAAAATGCAATCAAAACATTCCTCTCCCCTTTTGAAATCCTGCCCATCAATTTCTTTTCTTTTGCGACATATTCATCAATGCCGGAGAGTTCTTTAAATTCAGGTGGGAATAATAGTCTAAGCAATAGAAATAAACTTGTATACATTATGGCGACCATCGGTATTGCAAAAAACATCCATCTGAAAAATGTAATATTCTTACCCAGAAGTTCCCTAATCAATCCAATCCCGATTAAATTGGGTGGTGTGCCTACCGGTGTCCCGATGCCACCGACCGATGCGCCATACGCAATGATAAGCATAAGGCCTGTAGAATATTTTAATTTTTTCACATCCTTGGAATGGAGTTGAGCAATGGTATTAAGAATGCCGAGACCAATTGGATACAACATTGCAGTAGTTGCAGTATTGCTCACCCACATTGATATAACCGCTGCAACTAGTCCGAGTGTAAAGAGAATCAGATTGCTGCTTTTTCCAATACCCGGAATAGATAAAATCTGAAAGGCAAATCTTTGGTCAAGTCTGTGCACCATCATCGCCCTGGCGATAATAAAACTGCCAATGAATAAAAAGATAATCGGATCAGCGAATGGTGCAAATATTTTCTTCATTGTATCAACACCCATTATGACACAGAGACCGGTGCCCAATAATGCAGTTATCGGGATAGGGATTGGCTCAGTAATCCACCATACCACAACCCATCCCAATATCGACGCTAAAAAATGGGCATTTCTTGAAAGACCGGACATCGGAAGTAGTAAAAATACTACAAATATAACAGGCCCGAGAAAAAGACCTATGGTTTTTCTAATCCTCTCAAATCTTTCCTCAGCAGGTGAAATCTTCTCTTCGATCCCTTCCATTCTTCTATCATATTTAATTTTCGTTAGATGTCAAGTGCATTTTATTTTCCAGCAGTTCTGAAAGGAGAAACATCTTAATTCCTCTAAAAGCCGCTGGGCAATCTCTTGAATGCTGCCTAAAATCTTTCTGATTTCCCTGGGCAACAGACTACCCTTCTCAATCCATTGATTGAGAATATGGGCAATCTGAATGAGTAGGTAAACGCATTTCATTCCATTGTAATCCTTAATATAAAGATGCTCCAGATTGTATCCCCCATTTTTGGATATTAAAACCTTCATTCTCTCCTTACCAGCGTAACCGGCCTCCTTGATTGGCTAAAATCGGACAATTATTCTCTTTATTGATCGGCAGATTGGTAGTCCAAAGCCAACGGGTTATTAAGCGCGGTTAGGAAACCACTCCCATAGAGACAACAATCGGTTAAATCTGGAGTTAAGGCGTGAGCCTTTTATCTCTTTTCGAACATATCATCAGGGGCTAAAGCCTCTGAAACCCCAACCCTCACCCTCCCCTCTCCCTTGAAAAGGGAGAGGAT
>CBFGJQ010000117.1:0-4293 GCA_965649095.1 Caldifarciminota bacterium
GCTACAGATGATTTTTTTGCTCTTCAGAATTCAAACATTGTTTTTGGAAAAAACTTGCGAGGTTGTTGCACTAAGGTTTTTTTCAAAAAAGCCGCAACCTTTAGGTTGCGAATTGTATGAGATTTTTAGCGTCTTTTCCGGAGGTTAAAAGCCTGCGGCTACACAAAAAGAGGTTATGAGACAGCCCTTACAGATTACAGAAGGAGAATGAATTTGATTGGGTAGGGAAATGGTCTCAATAATGGTCCCTATGCTTGTGGTTCAGTAGTCAATTGGTCAACAATATCTAACAGTTGTATAATATCGTCAATATCATAATCAGCACCCGAGTTTTTTGTGCCAAAGGTATCACCA
The DNA here is from genome assembly GCA_965649095.1 of Caldifarciminota bacterium. Lineage (GTDB taxonomy): Bacteria > Hydrothermota > Tepidihabitantia > SM23-42 > JAOAFX01 > JBDRWI01. The sequence goes on from CBFGJQ010000117.1 coordinate 355, forward strand.
TACCGGGCAAAGACCGTCTTCATCCCCAATAGTTTTGCACCAACAATATCACGCTCTGCCCAGTCTCCAACCATAATCGCCTCTTCAGGTTTTACCTTAAGCCTTTCAAGGATTGCCCTGAATGGTGCCTCATCCGGCTTTCTCTTATAGGTATCCTCAAATGTAACGACCTCATCAAAGATATGGTGAAGATTCAATTGGCATAGCCTTAACCAGGCCTGGAGCCTCGGGGCATCACTGACAACACCGAGTTTTAACCCTCTCTTTAAAAGTTCGGTGAGGGTATAATTGACATGGGGATAGAGGACGAGCGCAGCCTCCCTTGCCCGGCGATAACCAACAATCCCGGCCGCATGAATTCGGTAGTCAATCCTTCCCAATTCCCGGGTCAAAAATTTATCAAAGACGGTCTGGTCTTCAATACCAACCTCACTATAAATTTCAAAGATCTTCTTCTTCGCCTCATCTTTATTCATCTTCAGTCCGGCATCAATCATTGCCGTTACCGCCGCCTCAACTGCCGACTCCTTCATTGCCATAAAATCAACAAGGGTATTATCAAGGTCAAATATCACCGATTTGAGCATACCTTTTAAAGATTCATCCTTAATATGCTTGCCGCCTTTTCCGGGGCCAATCGGTTGATATAAAAACCGGTTCCAAGTTCAAAGCCGGTCGTTCTATAAAGGCGTGGTGTAAGTTCCAGATGCCAGTGGAAGTCCTGTTCTATAGTCTTCCAATAGTCGGCACGGGGCAAGAGATTTGGGGAGTCGGTAAGGATTAAATTATATGGTGGGTCAAATAGTGCCTTACGAACTCCATTACAGATTCTCTTTAAGACTGAGCCGAGTTCAATTATCTCCTCTTTGCTGACCAATTTAAAACTGAAAGAATGGCATTTGGGGATGATTAATATCTCTCCCGGCAGTCTTGAGGCATAGGGTGTAAAGGCAACAAACCTCTCTGTCTGCAAGACGAGTCGGTCGCCCATCTCTATCTCCTGCTGGATGATATCACAGAATAGGCAGCGCTCTTTATACCGATAATACTCATAGGCACCATTCAGTTTCTGTTTTACACGATTGGGGGTTGCGGGGAGGGCAATCAAGTCAGAATGAGCATGGCTGATTGTTGATGCACCGGCAAGCCGACCATAATTTTTAAATATCAAGACATATCTGATTCTCTTATCTTTATGTAAATCCTCAATGCGGAGACGATATGCCTCTAAGATGAGTGCAATCTGTTCCCCAGAAAGGTCACCAATATTGGTAATATGCTGAGGGGATTCAATAATTACCTCATTGGCGCCGGTTCCAGTTACCATATCATAGACACCGACACCGAATTTTTCAAGTTCACCCTCTACCCTGAGGATGGGATTGATATTGGGCACAACCCGGACCTTCCAGCCCGGGGTATTGGGTTGGGTATTATTCCTGAAGGCAAATATCTCCTTTGGTGTCTTATCTTCATTACCCTCACAGAAGGGACAGGATGTCTCACCGTCTGGGAATTCTACACTCACCTTAGGAATCTCATCATTCTCAGTATCAATAATCACCCAGGTATCGGTTACAATATCCCTTCTTACCTCAGACATCCTTTACCTCCTGTTAAATGCATATCTTTTTGCCATAATATGTGCCTGCCTTATTGGCTCAGGGATGCGATAACCGAGCGTGGTGGCAAGGACATATCTTCTGCAATCATCAAAATCAACGAGATTGCCCGGGGAGATAAAGAGCGGTTTTACATTATCCTTAGTGCGCAGGACAATACCAATCTTTTTATTATGCCACTTAATTGGAGAAAAGTCTCCCCTGTTTCCTCCGGGCATTGTAAATTCTCCAATAAGGTGTGACTTTGCGCAGCCGATGGTGGGTTTATTCAGGATTACGCCCAGATGGGTAGCAACTCCACAGAAGCGGGGATGGGCAATCCCCTGACCATCAACAAGGATAAGGTCCGGCTCAATGGTCAATTTCTTATAGGCCTTGAGTATAACCGGCAGTTCCCTGAATGCTAAAAAAGTCGGGATGTAGGGCAAAGCCCTACTTTTGTCGGCATAGGCAAACTCTTTATCCTTTAGTTCGGGAAAGGTAAATAGGGCAATACAGCAGTATAAAAGCCCTTTTTTTCAGCTACATCAACGCCCGCGATATGTTTAACTCTCTTTTTATGTTCTACAATTCTCACCCACCTTGCAATCTCATTCTGCTCTTTTTTAAGATAGACAAGGTCTTTTTCTCTATTCAACGGTAACACTCTTTGCCAGATTTCTTGGACGGTCCACATCCAGTCCCTTGAAGGTAGCAATAAAGTAGGCAAGGAGTTGCAAGGGAATAACGGAAAGAATTGGAGATAGGCATTCTTTACATTCGGGTATTTCTATTATATAATTGCTGACCCTGCTGGTTGCGGTATCATTTTCAGTGACGATACCAATAACCTGTCCCTTGCGGGCAATGACCTCCTGAATATTGCTCAGCATCTTTTCATAAACACTGGTCTTCGGGTTTATGCAGACAACCGGCATATTCTCATCAATTAAGGCAATCGGACCGTGTTTCATCTCACCCGCCGCATAACCGGTGGCATGGATGTAAGAGATTTCTTTCAATTTCAATGCCCCTTCCAGGGCGGTGGGATAATTTATTCCCCGTCCCAAAAAGAGAAAATCGCGTGCATTATAATATTTTGCCGCAATCTTTCTAATATCATTTTCCTTCTTCAAAATCGCCTCAACCATAGCCGGAATCTTCTTAATCTCGGCGAGATGGGCTGCCACCTCCTCTTCGGTTATGAAGTTTCTCAGTCTTCCTAAATAAAGACTCAAAAGATACAGGTTTAATAGTTGCGCTGTATAGGCCTTGGTTGATGCCACCCCAATCTCCGGACCGGCCAGGAGCGAAATTACTCCGTCTGACTCCCGATAAATACTTGAGTGCGGAACATTTACCAGGGAAAGGACCTTGAGGAACCTTGCCTTCGCCTCACGCAAGCCGGCAATCGTATCAGCAGTTTCACCGGACTGACTTATTGCCATTACCATTGTATTTCCATCCAGAACCGTATCACGATAGCGAAACTCACTTGAGATATCCACTTCAGTGCTAATCCGGGCAAACCTTTCAAGCAGATATTTACCAACGACACCCGCATGCCAGGAAGTCCCGCAGGCCTGAATATAGATCCTTGAGATTTTCAGTAATTCATAGTCTGTAAAGTTTAATTCTTCACCAAGATTAATTCGGTTATTGTTGATGCGCGTATCAATAATCTGTTGCAAAATGCGGGGTTGCTCAAATATCTCCTTGAGCATAAAATGGGGAAAGTCACCTTTTTCAATATCCCTTACTTTAATTGAGACCCTTCTCGGCTCTAACTTGACCTCCCTTCCCTTGAAATCTGTTATAAAGTAATTGCCGGGAGAGATAACTGCAATTGTATCATTTGGTAAATCAACAATCTTGTCAAAGATTGCAATCACGCCTGAGACATCACTTGCTACCGCCGCTTCATTATGATTTATACTCAGAATAAGCGGCGCATCATGACGTGCGCAGACGATGCGACCCGCTTCTTTTGTATAGATAACTGCAAATGCATAATTCCCCTTTAATTTCGGCACGGTCTTAAAAACTGCATCATAGAGGTTGCCTTTCAAATTCTCTTCAATAAGATGCACAATTACCTCGGAGTCCGTAAAGGAACGGAAGAGATGCCCACGCGCCTCAAGTTCATCTTTTAACAGATGGAAGTTTTCTATGATTCCGTTTACGACCAGCGCCAGTTCATTGTTACAGTCAATTAGGGGATGGGTATTCTCCTCACTGGGATTGCCGTGTGTTGCCCAGCGTGTGTGTCCTATTCCGGTACTACCCGCTATCGGCTCTCTCTTTAGCAACTCCTGTAATTCACTCAATTTGCCCGGGA
>CBFGJQ010000118.1:0-4265 GCA_965649095.1 Caldifarciminota bacterium
ATTCTGCAAAAGATATCTGTAACAGCCTTGGCAGAAAGGGGCACGGCTATTGAGTAATCTCTTCTTGATTTCCTTTGCCCTATCTGAAAACCATATATCGGAGAAGGCGTTGTCAGAGACATTTCCTAATATATAGCGTCTATCAATCTTCTCATACCTTGTATTATCCTCATGATGATGACAGCACACAAACACATCACCGATAGGATCAATAAGACAGTGGTAGAAAGGAACCACACAAAGAGGTGGAAGTGAGCGATTGCTAATGTCATAAAAGGAGAGTTCGTTATAACTATGCACAGCACCAGGCAAAAAAGATACGCCAATATCCTCACAGAATTCTATTATATCAGGAACATGAAGAACATTTATTTTCTGGATAACTGTTGTTACTGTTACCTCGCATCCCGCCTCCTTCGCTTTTAGTATATTTTCTCTGATAAAGTCTATATTGCCCGGGCCCCTGATAATACGGTAAATCTCAGGATCAAGAGCATCAACTGAAAACTGCACCCTTTTTAATTTCTTTAGCTTATCGATCGACACAGGAACAACGCCACTTGTAAATACCATGGTCGGCATATCCTCGACTATATCTAGTATCTCATCTATATCACGATGCAAAAAAGGCTCTCCTCCGCTGAGTATAAGTAAATCTATCCCTGTCTTTTTAAGATGATCAACTACTTCCCGCAATTTAACAACAGGCATATCCAACTGTGGCCACTCATATTTTCTGCACATGCAGCACCTGTTCACGCACCGGTTTGTTATGTTAAGCTGCACCTCTGAAGGATTTATAGACTCACCAATATTCTTATAGAAGTTCCAAACTGTCTGGTCTATATCCATTCGTAATGGATAGGAGTTAACTGGCTGTATGATACCTTGCCTCAATATCTCGTCAAGGGTATTTAAAAAGTCTTTGCTTATCTCTATTCTATTTTTTAAAAGATAACCAAGGCTCATAGGTAACCTAAAAAAACGCAGAATCCGGCTGAATCTCTCGTCTGAGTTGTTATATAAAGGATTAACCGCATAGAGCTTATTAGGATCACAGCCATGTGCCTCAAGAAATTTCATAGCCTTTATCAATCCTCTTTTCTTCGTTAGAATAGAAATAATTCTTCAGTTGCTGCGATATTGAAGAATAAGATAGCATGTGCTATTATAACAAAATTTAACAATTTGCTTAATAGATCTATTTTAAATATGCAGAAAATCATAAAGCGCGATGTCTTCTGGGCTATTATTCTTTTCCTTTGTCTTCTGATGCTCTCTTTTAGATTCTTATTCCTTTGGTTTATCACAGACGATACATCATGTATTTATGCATCAACGAAGGACCCATTGAAGCTCTTTTTTGACAGGGACACCTATTTACTTTTCAATAAAATGTTTTATTCGCCACTTCTGCCTCTCTCTTTTAAGCTGGATTTTATGCTCTTCAGGCTAAATCCTGTGGGATATCATATCCATAACCTGCTGGCGGCATTCCTGACCGGGTTAATGAGCTATAGGGTTTACAGACTCTACCTGCCAAGATTCGAATCGTGGATTGGAACGTTTCTCTTTGTGCTTTCCTACCCGGTTATAACTAATATAGGGTGGATTACGAGAAAACATTATATATGGGGAACGTTTTTTACCTTGTTATCATTTTACCTGTTCAAGAAATCTGAATTCAAAAAAGGTATCTATCTTTTTTTGCTATCAAATATATTTTATCTCATAGCTCTTCTATTCAAAGAGGCATTTGCTCTACTTCCTGCTGTAATTTTTGTGCTTGCGGATGGTCGCCTTAAGGACAAGGTACTCAAATCAACGCCTTATCTTCTGATATTATGCGCCTATCTCATGTTAAGATTTTATATAATTGGAGGATTGGGCGGATACATCGGCGTCAAAATTGCCCATAGTATGTCGGATTTGATTAAAAATAATATTGCACAACTTAATCTTTTTTCATCAACAATATGGGGACTTAAAATCTTGTTTATCATACCTGTCCTTTTAGCATTATTCGTCCTTAACATACGAGTTGCACTTGCAGTTATTGTCATATTTTTGATAACAACCGCCCCTTTTTTATTCTTAAAGACGCCTGCTATTGCGGATAATTATTATACCTTTTATTTCCCTTCCAAATTCATGTTACCGATGATTATTTTTTCAGGCGCCTTATCGGTTTTGCTTCAAGGAAGCAAAACCATAAAGACAAAGATACCGGCATTTGCAATTGTTCTTCTTCTATTTGTGCTTCAAATAGAGCATGCACGAGATTCTTATGCCTTTATTAAACAGAGCGCTGAATCTTATAAAGGATTAACTTCAGAAGCGCTAAACAAAAGCCGGGGAGGAGATATTTTAATAGTCCATGATGACGCGATTTTTTACAACTATTTATATGAGACCATCTTAGAAATTCCAGAACCTGCTAATAAAAATATGGGTACTACTTTTACTTTTAACGATCCTGACATCCCGTGGTTACTCAAGCATGAATATTCAGGCAAAATAAAGTATCTCTATCTCAAGAATAGATGGGTCGATATGAAGAAAGAGATGTTTTCGATCTCAAGACATGATACAAATGATTCGATTCCTGAACCTCAGATCAGGGTGGGTTCAAAGGGTCATTTCCTATCCTTTGCTATTACGGACAAAAGGGAGGGTATATTTTATGGAGTCTTGAAATCGACCTTTTCAGATAGAAATATTGGCTTCCAATCAATGCCTCTGCCAAAGGATGTCCCCATCAAGATCGGTCTAACAGAAGGAAAGGAGATTGTATATTTATTTTATTGCGCTGGTAATCAATGCAGTAGACCACTCGTGTTAAAACCAACTGGAGGCTCTGCATAAAATGAGATCTAAAGAATCTGAGAATATAGTTTGCCGTATGTATGAAGAAGGTGATGAACACGGGATTGTAAAACTATTCAACAGCGTCTTCAGCAGGGAAATGACCCTTAGGGAATGGGAATGGAAATATAGAGCACATGGTAATAAAAGGATTTGCTCTGTCGTGCTCGAAGATAAGGGAACTGGTATCATTGGCCACTATGGAGGGCTTCCTTTGAGAATGATTTATGATGGTGAGGAGGTAATAGGGATAGAAGCGGTAGATACAATGATCCACCAGCGGTATAGGAGTTATGTGAGATTCAAGGATATGTATAATCTCTTTATGGATGAATTAATTAAGGATTCTAAAATCTTTTTCGGATTTTCCCCAGAAAGAGTCATTAAACTTGCAGTAGACAGGCTTGGGATTTATGAGAAGGTTGAAAATATTTTTGAGGCAAATACGGATGTGAGATTCCATAATGTTCCTGCAAGATTCCTGTATAGCCTTTTGCCGATTGATTTTGATGATGAGAGAATCGACGATCTTTGGGATAACGCGAAGCATCAATTCAGATTGGCGGTAATAAAAGATCGGCGATACCTAAAATGGAGGTACAGAGACAACCCGTTATTCACATATGAAATATGGGGATTAAAGAAAAGATGGTCAGGGCAGATTCAGGCTATTGCCGTCCTTAAAAGAGAAAAGGATAAAATGCTAATAATGGACCTAATTTTTAAGAATGGTTTGCTTCCTATCCTCCTAACAAAAGTGGAAAATCTGTGTTCCGCCCTCGGAATGACAAAAGTGTCATTATGGGCACCAAAACAGATCCGCAACCTCTTGAGAAATCATGGATTTGAGATAGTGCCAACAGCAACCACCCTACCACGTTCCACACATCCCCTAACCTTATCAAAGGATGAGATCTCAGAAAAATTCTTCTATACCATGGGTGATACAGACTATTTATGATTGCTTTTTTTTACGCTAGGAATAGAATCGAGATAAAACTCGACTCTTGCATCTCTTAACGCCTTCTCAACAACTTCAGCCGCTTTTGCATTCCTTAATTTTTCTGTAGCTTTCTTTCTTGCTATCTCTTTCACTTTATCAAAGGGCTCAGTCTCGCCTCCTTTTTTCTCATCTACTTTGATAATATGAAAACCAAAAGGTGATTCTACTAAATCGCTAACCTCTCCTATTTTCAGCTCAAAAAGTGCTTTTTCGAAGGATGGGACCATCATCCCCTTTCTGATATATCCCAGGTCACCACCTTTTTCCTTTGTCTTTGTATCGTCAGAGAATTCTTGCGCAAGTCTATCAAAAGGTTCTCCGGACTTAATCCTCTTCAAAATTTCAGTAGCCCTTTCTTTGGATTTATTTTTTTCCTCCTCTGACGCGTTACGGGGTA
>CBFGJQ010000119.1:0-4252 GCA_965649095.1 Caldifarciminota bacterium
CTTTGAGGTAATAGGAATTTGAAAAATTCCTATTACCTGATAATGAAATTCTTCATTATGGAAAAAAGACAAGGTGCATCAGGGACGGACATTATGTCAATGGGGGGGTGCCGAGCCTTTTCGGAAAAGTTTATTTTTGGGGTTTCAGGGGAACTCCCCTGATGTTCTTATAGGTGCTGGCGCTTAGATGATTTCAAAGGCATGTCCTGATGAAAATCGGGTAATCTGTAAGTTTTTTCCCAAAAACGATGTTTGAGTTTCTGAAGAACAAGAAAAACATCTGTAGCGTCCAGCTTCAGTTGGACGAAGAATTTTATTCGTCCCGATAAATCTGGGTGCTACAACTCTGGAAAGAACTAAATGATTTCAAAATCACGGATTCCAATAGAAGGATAAGTTGTTATGTCCGAACTACACAATCTCTTTTATATATCCCCTGAAAAGATAATAAAAGAGAGCATCTTTATTCAAGAAGCGCCGTTTCACCACCTAAAGAATGTCTTGCGAATAAAAAGGGAGGAGGTGATCTTTCTCACGGATGGAAGAGGAAACCAGTTTAAGGCGGTGGTTACCGATATTAAAAAAAACGGGATTTGGGTAAAGGTCTTACAGAAGGTCTCCATTCCGCAAAGAGACGATTTTATCCTTGACCTCGGTTTCGTGCCGCTGAAGGGTAGGCGAAATGATTTTATCGTAGAAAAAGGAACCGAGCTCGGCATCAGAAGATTTCTTGCTTTCAATACAAGGGCATCGGTGGTAAAAGGGATAGGGCAGGCAAAGCTTGAACATCTCAGGAATATTACAATTGCAGCAATGGTTCAGTCATTACAATATTATCTACCTGAGATTATACTTTTAAAAGATGTTAATGCCCTGATATCAAATTTTGCTGAATATGATTCGGTATTTGTGGCTGACCCCAATGGCACTATTGATTTTTCAATTTCCGGTAGAAAGGTCCTCTATATTGTGGGTCCGGAAGGCGGCTTTGACCAGAGTGAGGTTAAAAGATTCACCGAATATAAGGTAAGGGTAATCTCGCTCGGTAAGAACCGCCTGCGCAGTGAAACCGCTGCAATTGTTGGTATCACAAAAATTTTGAGTTTCTGGGGAAAGATTTAAGACCACCTTCTTTAATTGCCGCTTCAAACAGAGCCTAATAAAAATTTCAAATAATTCATTGTATTAGAATTTTTCAAATTCCTATTACCTGAACATAATCCTCGCTATCCCTGATTAAATCAGGGATCGGATAAATCCTCTCACATGATTTGTACCTCGTTAATCGTTTTAACCCTACAACCTTGCCCTTTGACGATACGGGCTTCGTCGCCCATAAACGAGAACCGCTTATCTTCTATAACAGGATATGCTTTTCAAATTCCTATACAATAAGAATACAAAGAAGTTATGTAGCGTCAAGATTTATCTGGACAAACTGTAATCGTCCATCTGAAGATGGACGCTACAAGAGGATATTTAATTGAGTTTTAAGTTTACGCCAATCCCAAATTGGTTTACAATATAATGAACACCCTCATTATTGCCCCAGAGCCAGTTCACTTCCGGAACAAATACAAACCTTCCTCCAAAGGGTAAGCCGAGGCAGTGTCCATACTGAAGGATGTGGCGGGGTGGTCTTGTTGAGTGTTCCTGTCGGTCCCTTGTATGAACTGAATAGACCATTTTGGGTGCATAGATAAATTTGACATCTTTGAATAAGCCCTTCTCAATCAAGAGGGTTCCATAAAAGTCATAGACATAATCAGTGGTAAACCCAACCCTTGTTCCCTTCATATAACCGAAGCCAAACTTAAATGCGGTCTTCAGGAATCCATCTAAAAAGAGATACTTTATTGAACATAGCCCTGCGGTGGGATAGGAGTATTTAATCTCAAATTCACTTTTTTTAAAAATCCCCAGTCTAGCCCAGATATCAAATCTTCTCTCATCATAGGCGATTGAATCACCATTTGGTGAATATAGACAGTAATTATCAATCCCAAAACCAATTGTCCAACAGGAGGGTGCCAGTGTCTGTGCCTCATCATATGTGCAATAACTCTGAGACCAGAAGATAGGAAGATTCTGGGCAGATATTGTCTGCAAGATTATAAAAGTGACTTTCATAGCAAAATTATATCTAAGTAACACACGAAATCAAGTATCATCCTTGCGATAAAGTTGGATAGACGATACCAAAGCGATACCGGTAGTAGATTCTCATTCCAATAATAACGATGCCTAAGAATACCAGGTAGCTTGGATAGAGATAACCAGTTATTATGGTAAAGATAAGACCCGGCAGACGGAAAGAGATGATAGTTAATTTACGGTTGAGCGGTTTTTCTTTCTTAGAATAAAAAAGAAGATAAAGAAAGAAGGGCAGTGCAATTAGAGAAGGAATAAAGCAGATTGGGTCACGCAGGAGGAAGGAGGCAATTACCGCCATTGCCATCAGGATTGTAGAAAAGGCATAAGAGTGCCTCTCACCAAGCAAGACCGCAGTTGTGACTTCACCCGATTTTTTGTCTCCTTCCACATCAACGATTGTAGTATTTATGAATACTGCGCTGATGCTTAAAGAGTAGGGAAGAAATTTTAAAAACATTTGCCACTCAAATGGTCTCTGGCTGAGCCAGCCTACTGCAAAGTTTAGCATTCCATAACCAATCCCATTGCTCAGCATATCCCAAATTGGTCTTCCTTTCAATTTTACTGGTGGCAACGAATAGAAAACACCCAATAAAAGGGAGAGTAATATAAAAGCCATAAATATCCAGCCGAATCTCACTCCCAGTGTCAGGGCAAGAAACCATAAAATGACCATCTCAGTTGCGGCAAATCGTAAAGAGACATATCCTTCGGAAAGGAGGAAGAGTTTCTTATTGAAGCGGTCGGTTTCAATATCAGTCATCTGATTAAGTATATAGATTCCGCCCATAAGGGCGGTATATGCTACTAAACCCAGGATTACCTCTTTATTTAAATTTCCTGACCCGGTGGCAAGGAAATTACCGATGAGGAAAAAATCCCAGACTACAATGAGAAGCAGCGGCCTTAAGACGAATATTGCATCAAAAGGATTGAATCTCAAGTTAACGATTACTCTAAAAAGGTTAAAAGCGCCATCAGGATAATTCCCAGGGTCATCGCAATTAACTGGGATAGGGAGCCGGGTATTGTTTCACAGCCCTGCAATTCGGGGATCAGGTCTGAGCCAGCAATATAAACAAAACCGCCAGCCGTAATGGGGAGGAGGGTGGTGGAGTATCCCTTCACATGGGGACCGAGCAACAAAGAGAGAATGGCTCCCGCAATTGCACTGAGGGCAGAGACAAAGTTTACCAGAAGTGCCTTCTTCGGTGTATAACCAGCATATACAAATATTCCAAAGTCTCCAATCTCCTGTGGAATTTCATGTAGAACCACGGCGATAGTCGTGGTGAGTCCTATTGAAAAACTTACACTGTAACTTGCTCCAATAATCATACCATCAATGAGGTTATGAATCAAATCTCCAATAAAATTTATTGTTGCGACCGGATGGGGATGGTCTTTTGAGGTGGGGATATGGCAGTGTCGCCAGCGCACAAATTTTTCTAAGATAAAGAATATCAATATCCCGAGGATAATACAGGCTGAAGATTTGAGATTCAAACCTAAATCTTCAAAAGTCGCGGGGATGAGATGGATAAAGGCATCCCCCAGGAGCGCTCCGGCGGCGAAACTGACCAGAAGCAAAAGGATTTGTGAGAGGCGAAGGTGGTTGGTGGAGACAGAGAAGATTCCAATCAATGAAATTCCGCTTACAATAAAGACACTAACAAGGGTATGAAGCCAGACCATCTATGCCTTCACCACCTTACCGGAGCTCAAACAATCTGTGCATACAAAAACCCTTTTTATCTTTCCATCAATTTTGATTCTCACCCTTTGAAGATTTACCTGAAATCTTCGCTTTGTGACATTATGGGCATGACTAATCTTAGAGCCAACCTGTGCCCCCTTTTTACAAATCGCGCATCTCTTTGCCATTTTATCTCCTTTCAATTAACACAGCCATCAATTATAATGAAAAGATTTTTTGTGTCAAGATATTCAGGGGGAGACCCCCTGAAAACCCCCGTTATACAGCAAAACTCTTCTCAAGGCAAAGACCTTCCTCAAAAGGAATTTGAATAATTCCAAAGAAACCCTCACCTATATCCCCTCTCCCTTTTTAAGGGAGAGGGAGGGGTGAGGGTTGGGG
>CBFGJQ010000120.1:0-4240 GCA_965649095.1 Caldifarciminota bacterium
TGTTTGGCTCGGATGTATCTCTTGAAAGTAGTACCTTACTCGGTAATCATTACCCAACATCCGTTCATTAGACCCATACGCAATGAATAATTCTCCATCCGGGGTAATGGCAAGCGCAGGCATAGTATCCACCGGATGGTTGAAAGTATTTATCCCTTGCCATTGTAGGAAACTGACACCGCCATCAGTAGATTTACTGTAGTAACTCGCAGCGCCATCGTAGTATAGCAGGTAAATCGTGCCATCCGGTCCTCTCACAACCTTACAATTGTTATTGTAGGCACTCATCTTGGGAAAATTTGACTGGGCAAGCACGGCCATTATAGTGAATTCATTTGACCAATCAGATGAATATTGTGAATTATAAACAGCACGAACCTTATAAGTATAATTGTGTAAAAACTCAATATTATCAGTCCACTGGACTATTCCACCAGAACCTGATGAAGCACCGACGAATTTATAATCTTCCTGCCAAGAGCCGTTATCTATCCTCCGCGCAATCTGAAATTGTGTTTCAATTTCTGAATTATCTTTCCATCGCAGTAGTGCCGTGACTGGTGTTGGCTGTGAAACTGAAAATTCAGAAGGCGGTTTAATAGCAAACTTTGATAATACCTGAGAATAATCAGAACGATAATGTGTGCCATGGGTAGCATATACCCTGTAATAGTAAATCTGGCCTTCCACAAAATCTTGGTCATCATAGTATATCGTCGCCGGGAAATAGGGATTTTGGCTTGGTGGAATATGTCCGTCTACCACAGTCCAAGTTCCGCTTCCAGCCTTTTTTTCAACATAAAATCCATCTTCAACTCCGTGTTGATATAACCATTGAACTCTCATAGTTGAGGGTGTGGGGAAATAAATTTTTTCCAGGTTGGGCGGATAAAGATAAGGTCCTATAATCGCATAATGAATTAAGCATTGATTCGGATAGGCAGGAATCCAATCCCACACATTATTGGGCAGTTTAATATGATAAGCGTATGTAATCCCATACCATTGATCTCCCTCTTTCTCAATACCAGCGTAAGGCTCACAGTGGAGAGCAAAACCAAAATATGCTCTTTCCTCTTTGGTATAAAATGGACTATAAGCGTATCCGATGGTTCCCCCCCATATGGATTTCTCCCGAGCCCTACCAAGAACGGTTTTACCCAAGCAGCCGATGGTTGAGGCAAGGGTATTTTCAATTTCCTTATATTGTCACAATCGTAGGTACCGTCGGGATATACCCAATGATTTTTTATCTCTATACTATTTCCGTAAGGAAAATAACTCAAATAAGGATTACCTGATTGCCAGCCCGCGATATGTATCTCAATGCGATATGGATAATGGAACATTGCCAATGCTCGGTCTGCCTGTATTCTTCCCCAACCATACTCATCATCGTATCCAGGAGGTGTCAACCAAATATCATCTTTTGCTGATGCACAAATAATTCCCTCTACTAATTCAGGTAGCATAGGGATATTTAGCTCCTGTACTTCCGACCAAATCAATGCCGCAAGACCCGCAACATGAGGAGTAGCCATAGATGTTCCTGATTTCAATTGATACATTTCATTGCCACTCGGCATCCAGGTGCTTAGAATATTTTCACCCGGAGCGACGACATCAATACCATTACTATAATTACTCCACCAACATCTGTGGTCATCGGAACCTGTTGCCCCCACAGAAACTACTAAATGTGGTTCAAAGTCGGAAGGAAAGTTGTAATAAGGAATTGATATGTATGGATCGTAGTTCCCCTTCGCGGCGATGAAATTTCGTTGACATTTATAGGCATAAATCAACGCTTCCCGTTCAATTATAGGAATAAGATAGTAATATGGATGTTGAAGACCGCCATACGGGGTTCCCATACTTAAGTTGATAACTCTGCATCCATAGCCACCTTGGCTTACGGGTTTAGCCGCTGCGATAATTGCCGCAGCGACATGTGTTGAATATGATACGCGGAATACATACAGCAAACACCCAATATTTGAACTTCCCCATCCTCCTGAGACACCAGCAATTCCTATTCCATTATTTGTAAGGGCGCTGGCAATGCCCGCAACATGTGTGCCGTGTGGTGAGCTTCCTGGATCATAAGGATTGTTATCGCCATCAACATAGTCGTCCCCCCCCTGCGATTTTAAAACCCGCTCCAAAACCATTCCCTAAATCAGGATGATCATACTTTACACCCACATCTATTATAGCCATTCTCACACTTGATTTTCCTTTTTCATAATTCCAAGCTCCATCACAACTTATGCGGGTTAAGGCCCATTGTTGTGGAAACAGCGGATCATTTGGCGCAGCATAAGAGTTTAAGCACAAGTCCAAATGCGCCCATTCTACGCCTGATAACTTGTTTAAGGTATCAGATAGAAAGAAAATGTTTGTGGTGGCGGGAAAATGCAATGTAAATACACGCGAGAAATCCGGCACTTTAACTACCTCACCATTTTCTAATGTAGTTAAAGTTTCACTCGGAGAAAATCCGGGTATCGCCTTTTTGAGTTCAATAAAACCATAACTTAGAAGAACTCTGCGAATACTTGTATCTTTAATCGCTTCCAGTCCTTTTCCTTGCTCGTATAACGATAAGTCTACCACTCCTCTTTTAAATTTCGTTACTATCACACCCGGAGCATAAATATCCTCTGCTCCAATTAACATACTGCTTAAAAGCATTATAAAGAGTAATATTTTCGGCAACATCTCTTCCTCCTTTCATTTGGTTATTCGTCTTAAATTGGTGCCATCGGGATTCATCACCCAGAGGGAAAATAGACTGTCGGTATTATCATATCGCGAAAAGACAATGGTTTTCCCGTCTGGCGACCAGTCAGGATGTACCCCATCAATTAGCACTACATCATTTTTCCCCAACGAATCACAGACATGGATGTAAAAATCATCTAACCCACCATCATTAAGGGAATATAGATAATAAACAATCTTCGAACCATCCGGCGAACATTGTGGCCCCTTTCCAGCAAATATACTCAAATCGCCATTTTTGGGAATGATTGACCTTATAATATTACCGTTTGTATCTCCAATACAAATCTTTTTTTCCCCGTTGAGTGTAGCAATAAATACCAACTGCTCTCCAGAAGGGTGCCAGCTTGGTGCCATACCAGAATTAAACAAAATTTTCATATTCAGACCCAATGTATCCACCATCAATATCATTGTGGAATCCGGCGAGTCACTTTTCGCTGTGCAGAGTATCCTTTTTCCATCTGGCGACCAATCGTAAGCAACAAGATGGGAACTCGTATCCCATATCGTCTTCATGTTATGTGTTTCTAAGTTGTAGATACCACCTCCAGAGGTGATGATTTCTTCCCCATTTGGCGACCAATCTGAACAGAAGTGCGCTATTAATGAATCTATCACCGTTAAAGTGGAAAAATTTAATATTCTCGTGCCTGATAGGGTATCCAATATATGTGGCGGGTCAATCAGCACTTGAAAATGGCGCTGAAAGGATATATACCGTCCATTGGATGAAAAGATTGGAAATAGGTCATCCCAGAATTTTTCTTCTTTCTCTCTGTGGCAAGATATGAACAGAGTAGCTAACAAAATATTAGTAAGCCAACTACTCCATGGGATATTTAAAATTCTTTTTTTCTGGTTCATTTTTACCTCCCTGTTTTGCGAAACAAAAACTACGGATAGACACGGATTGGCACGGAGACAACACGGGAATAAATTCCCTACTCCCGAAGGCTCTGGTCTCTCTGGCTTATTCTTTTTCCCTTCTTCACCCATTTTCACCCTTATTCCCCCTTTTTCCCCTTATTAATCGTTCCACGGTTCACGGTAAACGGTGCACGATTCATTCTCCCCGTCCCCTTCTTTGCCCTTTTTCGGCAACCCTTCAGAGATTCTGAACCAAGTTCAGAATGACATCAGGAAATTTGTCTTTTCTAATCATAGCCACCCTCACCCCGTATCAAGTACGGGGCAGGCTCTTAATCCTCTCCCTTCAAGGGATAGGAAGGGTGAGGGGAGTTCATCGTTTCCTCGCTTCTTCGGCTCCTCATTTCTTCTCTTTGTCTCCCGGTCTTTCGGTTTCCCCGTTTCATAATCCGCCTTTTAATTTTCTACTATATATTATACTAAAAAAAAAAGCATTTGTCAAGGGGTAAATGCAAACGGAAAGGGACCTTATTTACACCCCGGAAAAGATCTTAAAGTAATACTTCAAGTAATAGGATTACCCGGA
>CBFGJQ010000121.1:0-4169 GCA_965649095.1 Caldifarciminota bacterium
GGGGACATTTTCGCTTTGCAATGACACTGTTTGCACCGAATTGTTGACATCCATCAAAATCTGAATAAAATAGAGAATAACCAATGGTCAAAAATTTAATAGCGACAGGGGTTACGACACAGCCTCTAAACTGTTACATTTATAAAGGTAATAAAAGAGCCTGCTGAATCAGGCAACTACAATTTAGCAAAGACTAAACTATTACGAGATTTGAGAGTTTTTAAAGTAGCATCTGATACCTCGCCCCGATGAGACTTAAGTGTCGCAAAATGAGACAATCGGTTAGAATTGAGACAGGCAACAAATAAAAACTATTGAAATTTCAAAAGGTTTCTACCTATGAACGGGCACGCTTTTTGCATATATATTAAAACGGGTAAAGGGTTAAGGTTGGAGGCTGGTAATAAAAATATTAAAAGTCTTAAGAGTTCTCTCTGTGTTTTTCAGTGTTCTGGTCTTTGACAACCTATTGACAATCTCTTAAAGATGGGTATAATTAACCATCTTTAAGAGCCCCGTAAAATCTGTAAAGGCACCTTTCAGTGCCAAAGAATAAAAAAGGGCTTTCTGGATATGGGAATGAGAACGAATATGGCGAATTCAGTGTTTCAGGGACAGTGCCCTAAAGCCCGGATGAAGAGTTAAAGGTTGAAGGTGAAGAGTTAAAGGATTATTAAAACCTTACACCCTAAACCTTTAACCTTAAACCAATAACAGGGTTGCAGATGCAACCATTCAATATTCCGGGGCACTTAACCATCCGCGGGTTTTGCGAAGCAAAAGTAGGAGGTTTATCATGAAGAAGGGATTTACGCTAATTGAATTGATGGTCGTGGTGGTCATCATCGGTATCCTGGCCGCCATCGCCATCCCGAACTTCTTGGCAATGCAGCAAAGGGCAAAAGAGGCATCGGTAAAGAATAACATGCACACCCTGCAAACTTCAGTTGAAGACCTGTCCACCCGAGGGGCAGATGCATATCCTGCTACCCTCAGTACTACGGTTTTTCAGATCAATCAGGCTTATCAAGGACCCGAAGCTAACAAGTGTGTTGCAGTGGGGAATAAGCCGCCATATACTGGTGAATCAATCCTGCCTGATAATGTGAAGAATCCGTTCTATCCAAATGAAAACGCTGTTGAAAACGGCGCTATTGGTGATACTCTATCCACCCAGCCGGGTCCTGTAGCAGGCGTTGCCAAATACATCAGTGACCTTCCATCTCCCACCAATCCAAATTCCTGTCAGACCTACTACATCGTGGGTTATGGTGCAAAGTATAATCAAGGTCGTCTGCCAATAATGCTTACGGCTGGAACTGCTGAGTAAGAAGCGAATGATTCTTTAGGGGATGCAAAATTGACTCTGCATCCCCTTTTCTTTTGCTCGGACAGATGTATTCAAAGATAATATTGTTGTTAATAATTTCTTTGGGATTTTGCGTTAGATTCTTCTTCCCATTTGTGAATAATCTTGAGAAACCGCCATTACTTGGCCCTGATGCCCATTATCATACACGCAGAATTCTTTTAGGTATCAAGAATTATCCAGAAATTTCTGTTTACGATAGTTATCTTTCATATCCCACCGGAGGTTATGTTATCTGGCCACCGGGTTATGATTTTGTGGGTGCGACAATAGGGTATCTGTTTTTTGGGAGGAATGCCTCAGAAAAGACGATTGAGTGGGGCTGTGCGATTTATCCAATTATCTGGGGATTGTTGTCAATTACTCTTGCTTATCTTCTCGGTAGTGCAGTCTGTAATGAAAAGGTGGGGTTAATTGCATCTCTGTTTGTTGCTTTACTACCCTGTAATGCCTGGTGGTCCGCACTCGGCTACAATGACCACCACATAGCCGAGGTGCTCACACTTGAGGTCCTGTGCTACCTTGTTATAAAAAAGTCAATAGGAAAGGTATCAGATTGGATTGTGTTAGGTGCAGTTATGGGTGTCGGGATGTTATTATGGCAGGGTGCAATATTATTTGCCGGATTATTGTTCTTTGTTTTTGTAATTACCCGGGAATTTAATAGCATATATTCATATATCACTGCCCTTCTGATAATACTGCCTTTTAGCATCAATACCCATTTTGTTGATAGTCCATTCAGTTATCGCGGACTCTCTTTGTTGCATCTAATTTTGCTGGTAATCGCTGTATTAGTTATGGCAATTTTTTTTCTGGCACAAACAGGATCAAGGATTTTTGTCTGCCTGCTAGTGATTGGCTTGGCTATTTTCTTAATCTTTCTCTTTCAAGAAAAAGGATTCTGGGGTGGTATCTCTTTCATTTTCAAGCGCGATCTGTGGTTAGATACTATTCTGGAATTCAAACCTCTGTTGCTACTGTCTGAAGTTATTGAGACAATTACACTCAAGAGTCTTTATGGCTACAGTTACTACATCTGGCCCGTAGGGCTTTTTATGATGCTATTTGAAAGCAGAAGACGAAAATTATATGTGTTTGGATTTTTCACCATTGTTGCGGGCATAATGGCATTCATTGCCCGGCGGTACTCAGTCTGGTTCTCTCCGTTTTATGCGATAATTTTAGGTTATATAATTTCCCACATTTATAAATTAGTATCTAAGATAATCAAGAAAAATTGGCCCGGGATCATTTTTAGTGGCATTATTGTTGGCATTATAATGATGCCGGTTGTTAAATATGGCTACAACAAAATCCATTGGACATATCATTCAAAAGAGAGTCTTTCTGCATATCAGTGGCTGAACGACAGCACGCCAAAGACTTCATATTATTTTGAACCTACAAAGAAACCTGAGTATGGTATAATGTGCAGTTGGTCTGATGGCCATAATATTATTTATCATGGCAAAAGACCTGTGGTTCTTTCTAATTTTGGTAACGATGTGCCCAATTTCATTTATGCAAATAGTTTTTTCATTGCTGAAACTGAATCTCTGGCGAATGAAATTATAGATTCCTTGAATTGTAAGTATATTTACCTTTCTAACTGGCAATATGAACTAAAATGTATTGCTTTTTATCTAAATAAATCGTTAACAGAATATTTTGATTTTTACTCCACCAGAGATGAATCTGATATGATTCGCAGAATGATGGTCCCAACAATAAAAGGATACTCCGTTGCTATTTCCAGATTATACCGATTCCTCGGTTCAGGCTCTTATTTGGGAAATACATATTTCCCACCCTATCGTCATTACCGATTGCGGTATATTTCTGGCACTGGGTTGACAAAGATTTTCGAATATGTTAAAGGTGCAGTTATAAGGGGAAGAGATAGTCCAGGCGTTTCAGTAAAAATCTCTTTAGATGTAAAAGTGATGAATTATAATTTTATTTACTTTGATTCCCTCTGTGCTGATACAAATGGTAATTTTGAAGTGGTATTACCGTATGCTACCCAACCCGACGCTGGGTATGAGATAAAAATAGGTAAAAAGAAAACTTATATGCTTAATGTTTCTGAAGAAAATATTAAAAATGGTGATACATTAAAAATAAAATAAAAAAGGAGAACAGTATGAGTAAAGGATTTACATTGATTGAATTAATGGTCGTGGTGGTTATTATCGGTATTCTGGCTGCCATTGCCGTTCCGAATTATGCTACTATGCAAACAAAAGCCAGAGAGGCTTCTACGAAGGAAAATATGCATACCTTACATGTGACCCTGGAAGATTTTAATGTGAGGGCAGGTGGTCTATATCCCGGCAATTTAGAAACTACCATTGCCGATGTAAATCCTAACATTCTACCACCTGAAGGAGATAAATGTATAGCAGAAAATATGATTCCCCCATACGGTCCAAACTCTATACTCCCCGATAACATAAAAAATACTTTCTCTCCAAATTTACCTGTGCTTCAGAACAAACGATGTGAATCCGGCGATATCCCCGGTATCATCGGATATGAAGCGAGCAATACACCAACCGACGACCCAATTAAGGGCGACCCCTGGAATGAAGTGACGACGGATGGGCCCGCTATTTACTATCGCATTACCGGGATGGGCAGGAAAGGTCTACTGCCACTGCTCATAACCTCTGCTGGTATTAAGTAATATACACGACTTTTGCGTTTTTTAAATATTTTATGGTAATAGGAATTTCAAAAATTCCTATTACCTGATAATGAAATTTTTCATTATAATAAAGAAAAGGGACAAGATATT
>CBFGJQ010000122.1:0-13706 GCA_965649095.1 Caldifarciminota bacterium
ATTTGGGGGCTGTAACTTCAGTAATATCTGTCAACTCAAAATATCTTACCTCAGCCCGGATGTTGAAGTTGTAATAGGTTCCGTTATCAAACGCCTCTTCCCAGCTCTGGCCATCAAGGGAGACATAGGAGCGGTGCGCAGACCAGTTTCCATTGTCAACTCCAATAGGATAGTAGGCATTCTCGGTATAGACAACCAGCCATAGGTCGCCTTTTTCTCCTATTTCCAGTGGTGAGGCAAGTTCAATGTAATTCCAGCAATGATGGGATATCCCTGACTGAGAGTAAATGATGTTGTGGGGCATCAGATATTCATCTGTGTCATAGATATAAATCTGGTAGTTAAATTCGTGATTGAAGAAGGCAAGAATTGCGGTCAGGGTGCAGGGTTGGGCAAAAGAAAAACGCACGCCCGCGTAGAAAGGTGGCTCATCCGGATAACCCCAGAATGAGTAAGGGGCACCATCATATTTGATGGTATCAAGGAATGTCCAGTTGTTAATCCCCCCGTATATCCCCATTGAATCATTATACATACAGCCCTTAAGATACTCATCCCACTTAGCAATTTCACAAACCTCAAGATTGGAATAGGAGTTATCATAATAAGATGGTTTTGTTGGATGGTATATTGAGATACCATAGGCATTGCTATAACTATTATTGGTTGCCTTTACTACATTATTGACACTGTTCATTACCATATCCGCCGTATTCTTCAGATATCCCGGCAAATCCGCCAGTTTTATCCTTCGGGCAAAATCATAAAGGTCAATATGGTAGTATTCATAAAAATTCTGGGTCGCTGAACGAACCGAACTTATGGTATTGGTGTATCCTTGGTCCTTTGCCCGCATCAGTTCCAGGGCGAATGTATCAATACTGTGATTGAGGATATTAATTATTGAAAGGTCACAAGCAGATAGCGTGGGCTGGTCAGTGCTATTTACTATACTGGTTGCCAATTCTACCGCGCCCATTGAAGGGCTTGTAACGAGGTCGTTGAGAAATCCGGTATAATACCAGCCGTCAGCGGGTTCGGTCTCTTCTGAACCAACCATAAAATTTGCATAAGGAGATGCATTTACCATTACCTCCCACATCTGCATTAGGCAGGCATCAAACCCTAATAAATCCACATGGCCGATTTGGAAAAGTGCTTGCTTCAACTCCCCTTGGGCAACAGAAATTTCGTTGCCGCTCGATTCGTCGTATGAAACCCCCCTGACTGGGACAATTGAATCACCAATTCCCCGCCAGCCATCGCCGTGATTCCAGATTATAAGAAGATAACGATTTGCAGGAAAATTGCTCATTGCCCATATTCCAAAGTCCGCCAGTGTTGAGGGATTGCCCATATCAACCTCACCGAGGTCCTCAATTAACTGGGAGTTGATAATATTTATGTCATTGTCCCGGGTGATATAATACCTTCTACAGGTTGTCCAGTCACCATTTGAATTATTGTATCCAATTGCCCGGTCTATCTGAACAACGATATTTACATCTGGTGAAGAGCCAACTGCCTCCATTTCATTGAAGTCCTTAATTCCATAGGCTTCAAGATTATTGTCCGCATTTAGATAGACCATTACAGTCCACTGGGCGCAAAATAAAAATGGTAATAGCAACATATTGCCTCCTTAAATATTATGGGCTTTGGTTTTTCTGGAGCCAGCGCCCATATAAAGAATGTTTTGATTGTTACCGCCGGTAAAGATAAAATATGCTGAGGAGAAGATTTCTTTAATCCACTGGATGGCGGACTCATTTCATCAGTATCACCTTCTCTGTCTTCTCAAAATCCCTGCTCTTAAAGTTTACAAAATAGATTCCAGCGGGAACCTCCCGGCCAGAGTCATCATCACCAAACCAGACAATCGTTGACCGTTCATCCCTGATTAAATCAGGGATTACCGTTAACCGAGAAAATTCTCTAACCAACCTGCCTGTGGCATCGTAGATACGAATAGTAGGCAGTAGGGAGTAGGGCACCTTGTTATTTGGTTGATAGTCCATAGTGCTTAGTGCATACTGAATTATGAGGTGATTCCGGAAGGGATTTGGATATACCTGAAGTTGCGGATTTGAAAGCGCGGATTTCGGACTTGCCGCCTCTGTAATTCCATAGCCCCAGCCGAGGTTTTGGACCATAAAGTTAAGAACATAAAATCCTCCCGAATCAACCATCGCGTGATAGATATAAGGACTGTATTCATAGTAGTATTGCCAGAAGTTTAATGTGTCGGGAAGATAACCCATCGTCGCCTCAATTAGCAATTCCTGACCAACTTTGAATTGATGGGTCATCTCGGCACCGATTGCTGCCGCCAGTTGGAATGAGAAAGAAGGACCGCCCGGAATCTGTCCTGATAATTTACCCACGAGATTTCCTTTTGAATATAGAACATCTTCATGAACCTGGGTCTGGGCGAGATAGATATACCAGCCGCCCTGAATACCCTGGGTTATTGAGTAGATTGGATGGTTGACAAAGAGGAGTTCTTCAGGTGGTATCGGGTAGCCATTGGGATAGACATAGCCCTGTGGGTATGTCGTTACATCACCGGGTTGTTGAATTGGAAGCAATAATCCCTTTGGCAGGTAGTCTATTGTATCTGCATACGCGAGGTAATTCTCAATCGTCATTGGCATATTACCGGATGCCACAGGAACCGCCATATTGATTGTGTCTTGATGCAGGGTATCGCCTAAAAGATTTCTTGGGTCTAAGATTTTATAGAAGAAGCCATTGTAATAGGTCCGTGCAGCTATCACAATATTATGTGGGCAAGAGTCGCTTGATATTACATACCAGGAACCCCAGGCAAAGGTCTGACTTTCTTTTAAATTCCTCTTTACACCCGCCTCAATTGAAGCCTGAATGCTCGCCTCAAAAAGACCGCCGGGGAATTTCACACTATATCCCATAGTTGTCTGGGCAGTAAGGGCAATTGTCGCATTGAGGTTTTGTGTCTGCTGATATTCTTCACCATACCTTATTGTGCATTCTCCTTCAATTATTCCATTATGATATGGAGGCAGGGAAAGGACAATACTTGGCCAGAGTTCTGAGGAGCATAGATAAGGACCGCCCGTGAAGATTACCTGGGCATTATCCCCATCCCAGTCCGGAGCAGCAATTCTATATGCATTCTGGGTGGCACTGAGATTGAATGTCCCCTCTAAGCCATCATAGTTAAAGACATCCACCTTCTCATCGTCCCTCAAAACCAGAACCTCTTCATATCGGTCAGTATCCTTATTTCCACATACCAGGTCTATATCCCCGCGATGTCCGATATCAATCACCTTTGTCTCATAGAATGTGCTATCATCAATATTATACTCATAAAAATGGAGGGCATCGGTCCAGGGCCAACCATTAGTCTCAAGGATAACGACCTCTTCTTGAATATCATCTCTCAGATTACCTGCCGAGAGAGTAATGTAGGACCCTTTTTCTTTTGGATTCAAGCAGATTGGGAGGGACTTTTCCATTCCTGTCTCTTCAATTATGACTAAGTTCAATCCCGATTTGCCGGCGGTGAGGTAAACGACCTCATCATACTTATCTTTATCAATATCACCGCAGCAGATATCATAAATACCGGTGGAGATGTAAACCGCCTTCAGGCGGGTAATAGAAGAGGTCGTCCACTTCCACCAGAAGATACTATCCGTCGATGCAGTGATAATTTCATATCCGGCGTGTATTGAATCGTCAAAATAATCACCGGCAGTGACATACTCCATACCCGACCGGTTCAGATTAAAACTCTGCCCCTGCCAGGTAGACCCGTTATACCAGCGGACATAGACTGAGTTTGTATAGACGCCAATTACCTCATCATAGCCTGAATGGTTCAGGTCGCCACTGGCAACATCAAAGGGAACTGCCGATAGACTCCAGGAAGTTTTATAAGAATTAGATTCCGGTTCATAGATGTCAAAATAGCCGGTTCCGCTATTATCAATTACCACCACCTCATCATTGGCGATGAGCCGGAAGCGCTCGCCTAAAGGCTTTGCGCCGAATAACAGGGTGGCAAGAATAAATAGTGTTATGAGGATGGGTGATAATCTTTTATATATCATAGTTGCTCCTTTTTTATTTATTATAAAAGAAAGATGCAAAAACTGTGCCAGAACGGCTGAAAATTCGCCCAAAACTCAATGAAATTTCATAAGTTTTTAAGGTCATATATAAGGTTTTTCAACTTTATAAAAATTTGGTAATTTTATCCCCACCATTTTGAATTTCTCTTGATTTTTCAAGGAATTCAATGGTAATTTTACCCCCACCAGGGGCGGTGGGTTGTAAATTTATGAGGGGGCTAAAAAAATTGGTAATTGGTCATTCGGCCTATTGATTTTATACTAAAAATTTTGTAAAATAATCTTATGAAGCGGTTCAAAAGCCAGAGGGCAAGCGATTACGAGAATCTTCAAAGAGAGATAAAATACCTTCGTATGCTTTTTGATTTTATCTACACCCTCAATAATATCCACGAATATAAAAAACTCCTTGAATTTATTTTGGAGAAGTTTTTTTCGCTTGTTAAGGGGGAAAGGGGATTTTTGATGCTTTATGGCGAGTCGGGCCAGTTAGAATTGAAGGTCTCAAAGAATATAAAAGGGGAAGACTTGAAGACCGATGATTTTTACTTCTCAAGAGAGATTATAAATGAGGTCCTTTTTTCGGGAAGGCCATTTTTAATGGGTGATATCTCCAAAAAGAAGGGGCTGGTGTCAAGTGGACAGAATAGGGCTATACCAAAGATGGTTGTCTGTTTCCCAATATCTACCCAAAATAGGATAAGGGGAGTAATCTATGTTGATGGCTATTCTGTGAGAAATTTTACCGAGATCGAAGAGAAGATGTTGAGGGGCTTTATTACCCAGGCAGGAGTTGCGGTTGAAAATTACCATTTGTATGAAGCCAATCTCCATGACCCGCTCACCGGACTTTATAATTATTCTTATCTCCGCCTCAGATTAAATGAAGAGATTTCGCGGGCATTGAGGTATAAAAAAGAGTGTCTCTCTTTTGTAATTTTTGACCTTGATAATTTCAAGACAATAAATGATTCCTATGGTTATCAATTTGCCAATACAATCCTTATGAAGATAGGAGAGATAATAAAAAAGACGATAAGGACCTCTGATATCCCGGCTCGCTTTGGCGGTGATTCATTTGCCATTCTGATGCCTGAAACTAATCTTCTTGGTGCTAAGTCATTGGCGCAGAGATTACAGACTGAAATTGCCGGGAGGAAATTTGAGATTGGGAATAAGGTTGTTGCGGTAACTGCCAGTTTTGGAGTTTCTATATTCCCCGCCGAGAGGCTCAAATGCGCGGAAGACATTCTTATTGAGGCGGACAATGTGTTAAATATGGCGCGCCGAAAGGGAGGCAATAATATCGTATGTTTTGGTGGTGAAGAAGAAGAGAAAGAGGAATTTGAAATAATCGGACGGTCCAAGGCAATGCAGGAGATAAAAAGGTTGGTGAGCCGAATTGCCAAGACCGATACCACAGTCTTGATACTCGGCGAAACCGGGACCGGAAAAGAACTGGTTGCCCAGTTTATCCATAAAAAGAGTCTAAGGTGTGACAAGCCTTTAGTAGTAATCAACTGTGGGGCAATACCCGAGACGCTATTAGAGAGCGAACTCTTTGGCTATGAGAAGGGTGCCTTCACCGGAGCCTATGCAAAGCACATCGGTAAGTTTGAATCGGCACAAGGAGGGACATTATTTCTTGATGAGGTTGGGGACCTTCCCTTAAGCCTTCAGGTAAAAATATTGCGGGCGATAGAACAGAAAGAAGTTGACCGATTAGGTTCAAAATTCCCAATAAAGGTAGATGTGAGGGTTATCGCTTCATCTAATAAAAACCTAATAGAAGCGGTAAAGAATGGCGCCTTCCGTGAGGATCTGTATTATCGTCTTAGTGTTGCCACAATCTATATCCCTCCCTTGAGAGAAAGGATAGAGGATATTGAGCCCCTGAGTCGTTATTATCTTAACATTCTTAATAAGAAGTACCATCGCGCATTTAGAGGGTTTACAAAAGGGGCAATGGAGGTGATGCATCATTACCAATGGCCGGGCAATGTTCGCGAACTCATTCATCGCATTGAAAGGGCAGTGGTAATGAGTACAAATCAATACATAACTCCGGATGACCTCGGTCTTGAGGATGCCACGCCCCGAAAGGCAATGGGATTGAGAGAGGCAAGGGATGAAGCCGAGAGGACGACACTATTGGAGTCCCTTAATCGCAACCGATGGAATATAAGTAAATCAGCCCGGGACCTGGGCATAAGCCGGAAGACATTGCGGGATTTAATAAAAAAACACAATATTACAAAGCCGACCAAAGATCAATAATTATAAACATTCGTGATATTAGAGGCCAATTTGTTATCCTTTTTATTGACATTTTCTTAAATTTTGTTAAAATATAGAATGCGAAAGATTGCAATCTGCAATCAGAAGGGTGGCGTAGGTAAGACTGCCACGGCAGTTAATCTTAGCGCCGGGATTTCACTTGCTGAGAAGAAAGTCTTACTTGTTGATTTTGACCCCCAGGCTAATGCCACAAGCGGGATGGGTATTGATTATAAGAGATTGAATTTATCGGTTTATGACTGCCTCTTTGAACCCCAGTTAATCAAAGAGGCAGTAATCAAGACAAGATATCCCTACCTATCAATTCTTCCCTCCACCCCAGATTTGGTTGGCGCGGAGATTGAGCTGGTTGATAAAGAGAGAAGGGAGCAGAAATTAAGAAGTATCCTTGATGTCGTAAATGTAGAATATGATTATTCAATTATTGATTGTCCGCCATCCCTTGGACTTTTGACCCTGAATGCACTGGTCGCCAGTGATGGTGTTATTGTCCCTGTTCAGTGTGAGTATTATGCCCTTGAAGGTCTGGAGAAACTTTTAAAGACGATCAAGGCAGTAAAGGAGAACTTAAATTCTTCCCTCAAAATTGAAGGAATCCTCCTTACAATGTTTGATGCCCGACTGAACCTTGCCAAGGATGTTGTTGAGGAGATTAAGAGACATTTTGCTGATTTGGTATTTGAGACTATTATACCCCGCTCGGTTAAGATTGCTGAATCACCATCTTACGGTAAATCGGTGATACACTACAATATTACATCAACCGGGGCGCAGGCATATCTTCAGTTAACAAGGGAGCTACTAAACCATGCGTAAAAGGGTATTGGGGAGGGGGATTGAGGCCTTAATCTCAAAAGAAGAAAAGAGTGCCCTTTATGAGGGGTTTCGGATGATACCGATCAGTGAGATAAAGCCAAATCCCTACCAGCCCAGAGAGAAGATTAGCGAAGAGAATATCAAAGATTTGGTAGCTTCAATTAAAAAAAGGGGAATAATTGAACCGGTAATTGTAAAGCGTATGGATGACCATTTTATCCTTGCGGCCGGGGAGAGGAGGTTGAGGGCGGCACAGTTTGCTGGATTTACCGAAATCCCGGCGATAGTAAAGGAACTTTCTGACCGGGAACTTCTTGAAATTGGACTCATTGAGAATCTCCATCGTGAAGATTTGAATCCAATAGAAGAGGCACTGGCCTATCAGCAACTCAATCAAAGATTCGGCCTTACCCACGAGGAGATCTCCCAACTTGTGGGCAGGGAACGTTCCACAATTACCAATATCCTGAGGTTATTGACCCTTCCGGAGAAGATAAAGGAATATCTTAAGAAAGGGCAGATTGATGAGGGGCATGCCCGGGCACTTCTCTCAATTGATAATGAAATAAAGATGCTGCAGATTGCGGAGAGAATAGTTCGGGAGAATCTTTCAGTCCGCGCAACAGAGAGGTTAATTAAAAAAGTTACCAAAAGAATTGCAATAAAACCCGGCAAAGAGAAGGAGCCTAATCTCTTAATCTTAGAAGATGAACTCAGTAAGATTTTGCGCACCAGGGTTGTGCTTGAATGGAAGCGGAATAAAGGGACAATTACTATACACTGTTTCAGTCTTGAAGATTTCAACCGGATATATGAACTTTTGCGCAAGAGCAAAAAGTTATAAAAAGACTTATTATTAGGAGGTCTTATGTTCAGAGGTTCACTGGTCGCGATAGTGACACCATTTAATAAAGAAGGGCTGGATCGAGAAGGACTTAAAAAGAATTTGCAATATCTTATGAGAAATGGCGCGCAGGGAATTGTCTGCTGTGCCACCACCGGCGAAAGTCCAACCCTTAGCGAAGAAGAATATGAAGAGATCATAAGAATCTGTGTTGCTGAGGCGGATGGTAAAATACCGGTAATCGCCGGTGCCGGGACAAATGCAACAGACAAGACTATAAAACTTTTGTCGCGGGCACAGAAATGCGGTGCAAATGGTCTCCTTGTGGTAACACCATACTACAACAAGCCTACTCAGGAGGGATTATACCAGCATTATAAGGCGATAAGCTCCCAGACCAATCTACCGATAATTATCTATAATGTTCCCGGGAGGACGGGGGTGAATATTCTCCCCAAGACAGTTGCCCGTCTGGCAGAAGATTGTAGTAATATTGTGGCAATAAAAGAGGCAAGCGGAAATCTTGACCAGGTTTCAGAAATTATCCGACTGCTTGGTGATGGATTTGATGTCCTTTCTGGCGATGACTCCTTGACCCTGCCGATGCTGGCGGTGGGTGCCAGGGGAGTAATCTCGGTAATCGCTAACATCTTTCCAAAGGATGTTGCGGATATGTGCGCTCTCTTCTTTGCGGGCAGATACATTGAGGCACAGAGATTACACATTAAGATGTTTCCAGTAATTAAGGCATTATTTATTGAGACGAATCCCATCCCGATTAAAAAGGCAATGGAACTTTTGGGTATGCCGGCAGGAAAGCCGAGGCTTCCCCTTGTAGAGATGAGCCGGGAAAATACCGAGGTCTTAAAAAAAGCCTTGATTGAATATGGAGTCAATCTGTGATTAAGGTCTTACTCTGTGGTGCAGCCGGGCGAATGGGTAGAGAGATTATCGGTGCTATGGAAGAGGTTTGTGACATTAAGATAATCGGTGGGGTAGAGGCGAGGTCAAACCAGTTTGTCAATAAAGAGTTCCATTCAATTAAGATTACCGATAATCTTTTGGAATTTATTTCCGAAGCAGACTGCATCGTTGAATTTACTACACCCAGGGCAACGATGGAGAATTTAGAAAAAGCGGCGCCGTTTAAAAAGCCTTATGTGATCGGCACTACTGGATTCTCAGAAGGAGAGATAGAAAGAATAAAAAACTTTTCTTGTGAATTCCCTATCTTATTGAGTCCCAATATGTCAGTGGGGATAAATCTTATGTATCGCCTGGTTGGGGAGGTCGCCCGGGTTTTATCTGAGTATGATATAGAAATTGTTGAAACCCACCATAGAGGAAAGAGGGACGCCCCTTCCGGCACCGCCAGGGCATTTGCCGAGATAATAAAGGGGATAAGAAGAGAGGCGGAATTTACCTATGGGAGGTGTGGTATCAGCGGGGAGCGAAAAAGGGAGGAGATATGTATCAGTGCAGTAAGGGGCGGAGATATAGTTGGTGAACATCGTCTCCTGTTTTTGGGAAATGGGGAATTTTTAGAACTACGCCATTTTGCGACATCAAGAAGGTGTTTTGCCCGGGGGGCGATTGAGGCGGTGCGATTTATTGTAAAGCAAAAGAGCGGTTTCTATACAATGTCAGATTTGATTTCATCTCTTAAATAATCTTTTAGTATATTCTTTTGTCTCTCTAATCCGCAATAACTGACAGGAATAATAAAAGATTGTAAGTGCGACTACACCGCTGATTATTAAAATAAATAGTTGAATTATTAAACTTCTCCCAATTTGGTTGAGCAGGAAATTGTTCAATGAGATGCCAATGAGGCCACCGATAAAAGAGGCAAGAGCCAATAAGGCGGAATATCTTATAATTCCAATTATTTCAAAATCCCCTATCTTTTTTGGCAGGAGCCTTAATAAGATTATAAAATTTATAAAGGCAGATATTGATGTTGCTAAGGCAATTCCCCGATAACTCATAATGTGCATTAGAATATAGTTAAGAATAATATTTATTCCGACGGTAGTAAGGCTTGCCAGCATTGGGGTCCTGGCGTCTTTGTAGGCGTAAAAGAGGGCGGCGATATTGCGCAGGACTGAGGCGAAGGGAACCCCGATGATATAGAAGACCAATGCCCGGGCACTGGCGAGTGTGTCAAGGGATGTAAATTTACCCCTTTCATAAATTATTCTTGTTATTGGCACAGAGAAGAAGGCGATGATGATTGAGGTGGAGATGGTGAGAAATAGAACAAGTTTGACTGAGTCAAAAAATGTCTTTTTTAATTCAGAAATCTTATCTTCAACAACCAATTTGGAAAGGACTGGTAATGCGACAGTGCCCACGGCAATTCCAAAAAGACCCATCGGTAGATGCATTATTCTGAATGCATAATGGAGCCAGGTCATACTCCGCTCCTCCAGGACTGAAACCATTACCGTATCTACCATTACATTTATCCTTGACCCAGCCAATCCCAATGCAACGGGGATAAAGAGGAAAAAGACCCTCTTGAATTCTGAGTCTTTAAAATTGAGATATAGTTTATAATAGAAGCCTTTTTTAAGAAGGGGCGGAATCTGGATGATAAATTGCATCATCCCACCGACAATTACACCGTATGCCATCCCGAAGATTGGGTCAATATTATGATTGATTAAATAGCGATAAATGGCGATTGGAACCACTATGGAGAATATGTTAAAGAAGGCGGGGGCAACCGAGGGCACAAAGAATTCATTTTCGGTATTTAAGTAGCTCATCGCCCAGGCAGCAAGGGCGATAAATAATAAAAAGGGAAAGATTATTGTGGTAAGTTGGGCGGTGAGATTCAATTTCCCGGGTATCCTCCCGAAACCGAAGGCAATTGCGCCTGCAATATAGGGGGAAAATACCATACCTAAAAGGGTGATGATTCCTACGACAATTAACAGGGAATTGAGAATGTTACTTGCCAGCCGGTTCATATCTAATTTCCCCTTTAACTTCTGCTCGGTAAGTATTGGCACAATTGCTGAGGAGAGGGTGGTCTCGGCAAAGAGGTCTCTTAACAGATCAAGGATTCTGAAGGCGGCTTGAAAGGCATCGGTGGAACTGCTCGCCCCGTAAAGAAAGGCAAAGACTATCTCCCGGAGGAGGCCGAATATTCTGCTCAATAATGTTCCCAATGTAAATGCCCGGACACCCTTTGTAATCTCAGCCATTTCTGGATTATACAGAGATTACCATTAGTGTCAATACAGGGGCTCTCTGATTTATCGCCGGGTAATTGGGGGTAGTAAAAAGTAGATTACGCCTTTAAGGATTGTGACTACCCCCGGCGGGAGAAGGTCTTTCTGCTTTAATAATGTAAGTTTTGTTTTAAAACCTTAATAATTTTATTGACTCCTCTCCTGCCTGCAGAAAATAGATACCCTTGGGTAAGGCACTACAATCAAATTGGATATGGGAAGATGGGTTTTCAAGTCTGATGAGCATAATGCTCCTCCCGTTGACATCGTATAATTCAAATTGAGACAATGGTCGGGAGGTGACAATCCTTAAATTGTTATGAGCAGGATTGGGATAGAAGAAGGTCTTTTCAATTCGGTTTTGGAGGTAGTCTTCACTGATGCCGGATTGGAGGTAGAAGTCAATATTACCGGGGCAGGCCCAGCATATATCAGTTAGTTGTGAATCTGGCAGGTATCCCTCGGCCCACACCTTAACCCAATAAGACCAAGGGAGAAGACTATCAATTTTGTATGAACCATCCAAGGCAGAATAGGTTGTGCAACATTTGTAGTAGGGTGGGGTATCAAAGATATAATCGTAATAGGTGGCAATTGCAATAACGCGTGCGCTAGGTAATGGTGCACCATTATGGTCATAGATGTTGCCACTGATTGAGCATCCCGGGTAATCGTCATTATCAGAGCCGAATGTGGGGGTGGAATCAATATACCAATCATATCCAAGATTATAGCCACCTATGTCCCAATAATAAAAATGGAATTTTGCGGCAGAACAGTGAATCGGTGGAGTGGGAATACACAGCCGTGGATACGCTACCGAATCCCCCCATCCTATTGGGGTATTTGTGACGATTATATAGCCGCTATCCTCGGGAAGTCCGAATGGGCCGGTCAACATTGAACTATCAATGACAACATAGCCCATTCCGGGCAGATAGATTGATGTATCTATAAATGACTGACCGGGCGGGGTGGTAATTTGAGTATTAACCAATGGAAATGAATCTGAATAGACTGTATCACCGGCGGCACTTCGGAAATATCGTAGTTCAAGAAGTTCGGAATCATCGGGTGCAACCTGGAATTCATTTACGATATATACTGCTATCGGGTTAGCACTTACGCCGAGGGCAAAGAAGATTAAAGGCCACAACCTTTGCATATGACCCCCTTTCACCCTGAAATGAACTCAGGGCAGATTTAGTTTTTCCCAACTTTATATATTATACCCATTAGGTGGGATTTGTCAAGGGGCGATTCAAATCAAAAATAATCTTATTCACCACGCTCTATGGCGAATTATTTAGTCAAAATTGAATATATAAACTCAGGATTGATCGCACTTGTGCGGTTATGACACCACAAGTGGCGTCCCACCAATACCTTCATAAAAATAGCATTTTTTATTTTGTTAATTGGGAACTACCAAATATCAAAATTTACCGCCAGATGCGGGGCTTGAAGGTCTTTCTGTTCAATACCACCATCGTCTCACCAGAGGGGACAGGGAGGACAATAAGATATCAAGTCCCATCTCCCTGCCATTGCGATGGCTCTTTGGCCTAGGATAAATCTCGGTAATTTTGATTCCCATCTTAGGGAATAACTTTGGCACCGATGGCACAACGAGTCCTTCAACAAACTTATCCCAACCATCGGTGAGTTCACCAACCTGTTTGTTCGTTCTATTGACTAAGCGCTCGCTCTCTCTTATCTGCTCATCGGTCTTCTTCTGACTTTCTTTAAGTTCAGCAATTTCAATCGCTAAGCGGTCAATCCTATTGCCGACCGTTTTAAAATGTCTTTTATTTCTTTAGACCCCTTTGATTTTATTCTTTCTCCTCATAACCTGTTATATCCACCTACCGATGAAAGTTAACCATAAAACCATCAGACCATTTTTGCCTTAAATCTAATAGAAGAACATCCATCAAGGTGATTTCGATCTTCTTGAAAACCCCAGAATGTCAATTAAACACTTAATTAATTATTTAATTGTTTAATTGATTAACTATTCAATAAAGCTTGTGGCGGTATATAATGGTGGGTAGTCAGAAGATAGTTTTATTGAGTTTTGAATAAGAGATTAAAGGATTATTTTCAAGGTAATAGGAATTTCAAAAATCCCTATTACCTGATAATGAAATTTTTCATTATAATAAAGAAAAGGGACAAGATATTCAGGAAAGGCGATGTGAAGAAGGCTTCTGCTCCAAGAGCAGATTTGCGGTATAGCGGGGGTTTCAGGGGTGTCGCCAAGAAGTTCAGTCTGTCCAGCCAGTGAAAGTCTGGCTTTGGGAAAGGTTAGCACCCGCCCAAATAGCAAACCCTGGATATTAGGGAGGTAACGAACTGTATGAGACAGGGCGAGCAAGGTAGCGAGCCACA
>CBFGJQ010000123.1:0-4155 GCA_965649095.1 Caldifarciminota bacterium
CTTAAGCATGCCCTGACGAAAGTCAGGGTCGGACGCTCCATTTTTATTCCGTTTTTTGGAAAAACTTACCTTTTACGGTAATAGCCAGCGTCCGGATTTGAACCGGAGACCTGCGGTTTACGAAACCGAATCAAGCCTTTTTTTAAAACCCTTGAAAATCCATCAGGAATCGCTCAAATGCAGGACAGTTCAGCATTCGCACCATTCTGTCTATTTTGGGGAATTCTGTCTATTACCATATATTTTGGCACAAAAATGGCACAAATCTGGCACAGGGCTGCCGATAAAAAGGGACGGTGCAAACCGTCCCTTTTTAATTTATTTCACTATTTGCGCAATTACAGTTGTCACCAGCCTGCTGCGAAAAGCTTCTTCGCATTATTCAAACCGCATCTCTGGAATTTGTGATAGGCTTTTGCCGCACGGTTTTGAATCTCTTCTTCATTTTCTAATTTAATCCAGCCATCAATTGCGGATTTTAAGGTGTAGGCTTCGGGTGCGAGTAAACCAGTTGTCCAGAGTAAAGGATAGCCACCGAGCGAATCCAGAATATTATAAAAACTATTTCTACTCAAACAGGCAAGAATCACAACATCCTTTGGAATTTTACTTTTTGTAGATTCGGGCAGACTATCAAGGCTGAAATCTAATAACCCATTGTGCCCCACATAACAAATCAATTGGGCAACGACTCCATTTTCAAGATCTAAATTCGTTTCATTCGCAGATAGTTTGATTTTTATTTCTGGCATTGTATCTTTAGCAACTGCATTTAGAAAGTCAAAAATCGCATCTTTAATTGCCCTGCCTCTATATGCATCGGCAATGAGATAAACATTTTTATCTTTTCTTTTAAATATGCACCTTTCAAGGATATTCTCACTGACATTCGTATAATTCGCTATCATTCGCCAATCTTTACTCTTTAAAAAATATGTCTTTACACCACCACCTGCACCCCAGTATAAATTATTTTTCGGGTCATCGCCATTGCCGAGTCTTGGAGAAACAGGTACAATGCCCTGATGTTTGTTATCGCACAAAGCCACAATCGTATAAATTATAATTGGCTGATTATTTGCCATCAATCTTTGCAAATTTTTGACTATCACTTCCCGGGATTCGATTCTATTACCCTCTTCCCCTGTGGTCTCTATTTGGGAATCCCTCCCTTGATGGGAGGGATTAAGGGAGGGTGAATTATTTGAATTTTGCGGAGAAGATTGAGGTGAGGTGTAATCAATTATAGTATCAAGCCGTGTCCCAAGAATGGCATCAAAATAAATGTTATTTAAGGGTTCAATAACCACTTTGTCACCGGGTTTCGCATTCAGACATAATGGTGCCCCAGTTGAATCAAAACCCGCAAAAATTCCCATATACCACACCCAGAAGGGAATACTATCTATGTTTACAAGCGGAATATCTGTATCATAGATTTTCTCTGTAATCAAGAAATATATTATATCTCCTATTTTCAAATTTGCGGGTTCAAGGTATTTCCTCAATACACCACTCAGGCAATTTATGGGTTTTCCTAATTTCGCGCTCTTAACCAATTTTGACGGATAGACACTCAACTCTCTCCAATCCTTACCCGTAACATCGGTATAGGCAAGAAATATCAATCCCATACAGTCCAATTTCTCTTTAGACCTTCCGCCCCAGACAAATGGCACACCAATATATTTCTTGGCCGCCTCAAGAAATCCCTCACCGAGAGTCTCTTTAATTGAATCAACACCTGCCTGCGCAGAAAGTAAGGAAATAGTTAAAAAAATCACCATTAAAAAGGTTATCTGAATTGGCACTTGTTTAAAAATGCGAATTTGTGGAATGGTGATAGAACAATTGAGATTCTTCGGCTTCGCCTCAGAATGACAGAGAACGAAGGGTCAGAATGACAGAGAGAAGAATCACTTCACCTTCCCAATTTTTACTTCCTCCTCTGGTCTTAAAACTGGCACCTGCTTATTATTCGTCGCATCCGAGACTCTTTCTCTGACAAAGTTATATAACTCGGTTGTTGTTATCCAGCCATCATTATTTCCATCCGCCTTGCCTTTTAGCCCAAGCAGGGTATAATAAGTAAAATAGCCATGCTGTGCCTTTTCAAATTCCTTTGCCGGTTGAGTTCCTTCGGCAGCAGCAAAGGTAATCGCATTGGTCTCTTTAATCTGTGAGACCACAAGCGGTCTCTGGTCAAGTTGGACCGTCCTTCCTTCAGCACCAGAAAAGCAGGCATCTAAAAAGACCAAAACCGTATCACCCGGATTCATACCAAGTTCAGCAATCTCTTTTTGTGAAATTAAAGTTGACTTCAATTCCGGGTCGCCATCATAAGGCAAGAGATAGACATCGCCTTCCCTTGGATTCTCCGGGTCAGGCACACCATGCCCGGCAAAGTAGATTACCTTAAAACCTTCTTTCTTTTTTAACCACTCAGTGAGTTTTCCCTTTATTGTCCCCACAGTTGCCCTTTCGTCATAGAGAGTGTCCCAATTAGCAATTCCGAATACCTTTGAGGCATATTTAGAAAATACCTCAGCATCATTCTTTGAATACTTAGGCGCGGGGACCTTAGAATATTTTGACAGCCCGATAATCAGGGCATAACCATAATCCCTTCTTATCCTGCCTTCAGGAATATCGTAGTCCACATCCTCAACAACCTCTACAGGTTTTTCAGTTATTTCAGCAGGGACAAGGGAAAAGGTTAAGGATGGCCTTTCCGTTGGTGAATACCCCCTTCCTTCCTTGATTGTCACATCAATCTTTGCGGTTCTCCTTGGCAGATCTGTGGGCATTAAGAGACTGAATGTCGCGGCCTTTGTTTCACCAGATTTTATATCTTCCAGATTGCGCTCCTTGCCCCAGATGGATGTCAAAAAATCATCGCCTTCAAGTATGACCCGCACCCATTTTGCGGCTCCCCTTCCCCTGTTAGTCACTGATACCTTAATACCTTCTTCACGACCACCGACCACAACACCATTTCCATCCAGAGGCATTGCCTGGACAACCAGTTCTGGCGGCGGCTCTCCTCTGGGAAGAACGCCAGCGACCGAAGTGCCTGAACCGCCCCTGATTCTTGTAAAGGTTATTATCTTCTCATCGCTCTTGCCAACCCAGTCGGTCAGGGTGATCCTGATTGTATTGTCGCCCATCTGAAGCGGAAGCTCAAATTCACGTTCAGTCTCTGTGTATTCACTGAATGATTCGGTTTTGAAAGGCTTATCATTTAGATACAAATCCATCCGGTCTATCTTCCGGTCGTCTGAGAGCCGGGCCGAGAGCTTCACTTTCTCGGTGTTAACGGTGCCACCTGCGGAGGACAAAATAATGCTTGGTGCTATTTTGTCCCAGCTCAAGAAGAAATCCTTTACAAAGGTCTGGGCTTCAATAGCAGAACCGGCATCATAAATCTTCCTCTCACCGGTATTTAAGTTTAAGATAGTCAACTTATTAGCGGCATACACAACCTGATAGTCCGCATATTCAAGGGGCGTAGGAATAATCCAAGAAGGGAGATTCTCCGAAGATAGATTGCTAAAAGCGACTTTTATCATTCCAGTTGAAGGTGCACTATTCACAGTCAATTCTGCAATTTTGGTGCCCTTTTCACCGCTCTCAGCAGTGTAGTTAGCGGTGACTCTTAATGTAAATTTACCCCTGGGCAGTTCCCCCTTGGTGCTTATTGGGATAACAAGATTTCGGCTTCCGTTCGCTTCAATATCACCAACACCTGAGAATTCATTATAGGTAATTCTCCCTTTATACTCCGTCTCCGGAATAGAGACGGAAAGCCGGAGATCCCTTGCCTTTCCTCCACCCTTATTGGAAATTGAAACCTGCAACTTCCCTTGTTCATTGCCGGATAGAATCTGATTGCCATCCGCATCCGAGAAGTTAATAGAAAGATAGATTTCAGGAGAGGGAATCTCACTGACTCCGATGCCTGCCCATCCAGAAAGCAAGGATAGAGTCACCCCGATGTATGCACTTGTTGATGCTGAAACCCAATCATCATCTTTATAGCTAATAATCCCTGCCTCGGCTCCAAAACCGAGCCAAGGCAAAGAATTGTGTATCCCAATTCCACGCCTGAGATAGGTGCCCTTACTATCAGACTCAGCCCATTTGCTAAATCCGAAG
>CBFGJQ010000124.1:0-4152 GCA_965649095.1 Caldifarciminota bacterium
TTCCGAAACAAGTTCGGAATGACATCTTGAATTAATGAACCAGAAGCACAAATAAAGGACTTTTTCAGCAACCTCTTGGCGATAAAAGAAAAACCAAGTTTATCAGCTGAGATTTCTCCACCCTTCTAAGATTGTGCCAGAGGAACCATTTAACCAATTACCAATTGTTGATTTTGGGATTTTCAAGGGGATTTTACCACTCCTCGCTGGGGAGCATGTAATTAGTATCGGTTATTGACAAACCTCAAAATATGCCTATAATGGCATCGTGATACGGGTAAATTTTGATATAATCACCCTCTTCCCAGACTATTTTAGGGGACCGCTATCCTGTGGGACCCTCAAGATTGCGCGGGAGAAGGGGATTATAAAGATCAACATCACAAACCCCCGAGACCTGACTACAGATGGGATGGTGGATGACTACCAGTTTGGCGGAGGGGCCGGTATGGTGCTAAAACCCGAGCCATTGGGGAAGGCGATTGAGAAGGTAAAAGGGGATGATTCAATAATTGTAAATTTCAGCCCTGGCGGTCAATTGCTCAATCAGAGACTTGTTCAGGATTTGACTAAAAGGGGGCATATTATCCTCATCTGTGGAAGGTATAAGGGGATTGACGAAAGGATAAATTTAATTTATAAACCGCTGGAGATTTCAGTTGGTGATTATGTCCTGGCCGGTGGTGAAGTAGCAGCACTTGCCTTGATTGAGGCAATCACCCGATTATTACCGGGTGTTTTGGGTAATATTGATTCCGCAGAAGAGGACTCTTTACAGACCGGACTCCTGGCGGCGGATATCTATACCAGGCCTGACAATTATAAGATGTTTAAGGTCCCATCGGTCTTAAAGAGCGGAGACCATAAAAAGATTGCCCGATGGCGAAGGAAGGAATCTCTAAGAAAGACACTAATTAGAAGACCGGAATTACTGGGCAATTTAAGGTTTTCCAGAGAAGACCTGGATATCCTACTGGAGGTCGTCAATGAAAGAGAAATTAGAGTTTAAACCTGGTGATTTGGTAAAGGTTTATGTCAAGATTACGGAAGGCGACAAGACACGCCTAACTCCCTTTCAAGGGGTCGTGGTTCAGATAAAAGGGCAGGGCGTTGGTAAGACATTTACGGTCCGTAAGGTTTCAGCAGGTATTGGTGTGGAAAGGATCTTCCCCATAAATTCACCCTCCATTGCCAAGATTGAAGTGAAGAAAAGGGGCAAGGTCAGGCGGGCAAGACTCACCTATCTGAGGGCAAAAAAGGTCAAAAAGATTAAGACTGCCCAATTACCTTTAACCCAGCCTCAAGTGCCGGAAACCATTCCGACAGAAAAGGAAGAAAATCTTGAAGGCACTACTGGATAACCAATTCTGGCAGAGATTTGAGTTGGTCGCCGGGTGTGATGAGGCAGGCAGGGGACCCCTTGCTGGTCCGGTTGTTGCCGCGGCAGTAATTCTACCTAAGAATTTTTATCATTTAGAGATTGATGATTCAAAAAGATTAAAACCTGAAAAACGGGAGAGGCTCTTCAAGATTATAATGGATTCTGCCCTTACATTTTCATTTGGTATTGTTGAACCAGGGGTAATTGATAAGATTAATATATTGAATGCCACAAAAAGGGCAATGTTTGAGGCAGTCTCCGGATTAAAGATAAAGCCAGAGGTCGTGCTTATTGATGCCCTGACGATTTCGGACCTTCCCTTCTTACAGGTCCCGATAATCAAAGGTGATTCCTTGAGTATCTCCATTGCGGCCGCATCAATTCTGGCAAAGGTAAAAAGGGATAGGATTATGCTTGAATACCATAAAAAATATCCACAGTATCAATTTGCCCGGCATAAAGGTTATCCCACAGCATTACATCGGAGATGCATCCGGAAATATGGTCCCTGCCCGATACACCGGCAATCATTTCGTCTGCTTTAATCTTTCTATGAATAGAAGAGATGTTGGGAAATTCGGAGAGGAGTTGGCATCCAGATATTTTCAGAGCTTGGGATACAATATCGTCGGGCATAACTTCCATACCCGATATGGCGAGATAGATTTGATCTTGAGAAAGGGCAAGATACTCAGATTCGTTGAGGTCAAATTTAGAAGCAACTCAGATTATGGATTGCCCCAGGAAGCGGTAATTAAGAATAAACAGGAGAAGATAAAGAAGGCAACACTATCCTGGCTACAGTTGCGCCATCTCCCCCTTGATACAGAGATCCATTTTGATGTCCTTGCCATTAGGAAGCGAGGAACCAAGATTGAATATGAATATCTACAGGATGCATTCTGATTAGTATTTTACCTCTACTAAATGGAGCCCGTGGGGTGGGGCGAAGTATAAGTTTCTTATCTTCCCCTCAAGGATATTATAAACATCTTCTGATTTGAATCTACCCCTGGCAATATCAATCAATACTCCCACAATCCCCCTTACCATCCTGCGCAAGAATCTATCCGCTTCTATGGTTATTATAAGTTGAGAATCTCCACCGATAAAAGAAATTTGATGTATGTGGCACAGGGTAGACCTCTGATTACCTCCGATGCCTGGCGATAGTCCGTCTTCTTTTCTATCCGATACCGCAAGATTTCTAAAATCGTGTCTACCCATTAACTTCGGGATTGCCGCTTCCATCTTCTCAAGATTGAGTGGATATTCAACAAGCCAGAAATATCGCCGGCGCAATGGTGAGGGCTGCCGCGTAATATTATATTGATAAATCTTGCCCTTTGCATTGGTGCGGGCATTAAAGTCAAGGGGAACCTCAGTAATCTCCTTTATATAAACATCATCACCGATGAGTGAATTCAGGGCATCCTTTAAATCTTCTGGTCTAATATTTGATTCGGTCTTGAAGTTTGCAACCTGACCAAGGGCATGGACACCCTGGTCGGTCCTACTCGCGCCAATAATTCTAATATCTTCTTTTATTACATCTTTCAGGGCTGACTCTATCTCACCCTGAACTGTTCTCTTATTCGGTTGATACTGCCAGCCAAAGAAGTCTGTTCCATCATATTCAATTGTAAGTTTCAAATTTCTCATCTTATGCTAAATCAGAGGGAGAATAATGCGGAATGTCGTCCCCTTGCGAACCTTACTTGAAACCTCTATCCTTCCATTATGCGCCTCAATGATCTTCTGGGCAATTGAAAGTCCGAGCCCGGTGCCGCCTTTCTTTGTGGTATAAAATGGAATGAATATCTTCTTTAAGTCCTTTTTAGGAATACCAACTCCCTGGTCAATAATCTCAATCGTTCCCCATTTATTGTCCCGGGCGGTCTTTATGTAAACCTTTTGACCCGGCTGGCTTGCATCACAGGCATTGCTCAGAATATTAAGGATGCTGGATTTCAGTCGGTTAAGGTCTGCCATACAGAAAAAGTCCTCCCCGCTTCTTATCACCTCCAATCCCTTTTGGGTAATATAATCTGCAATCTCAAGGAGCGCCTCGCTTATAACATCATTCACCTTTATCCGGTTGGTTCTTTTCGGGACAAATTGGGCAAACTGCAAAAAATCGGTGACAATCTCATTTAGCCTTGTCACCTCCTTGAGTGCCATTTCAATGAAAGGGATGGAGGTATTAAAGGATTGGGATTTGGCAATTACCTCCAGTGCCCCCCGAATAGATGATAAGGGATTGCGAATTTCATGCGCCAGGGAACCCCCCAGTTCCGCAAGCATCTTTGTCTGGCTTGAAATCTTTGACTTCTCTTCCAATCTTTTAATCTCGGTTAGATCCTGGAGTATGGCAAGTGCCCCCTGGGAATTTCCGATGATGGCGCAGGAGAGGAGATAATATCTCTGTCTTATCCTCAGTTCACTCATTCGGGGGAAGGCATTGGGATTCTTTAAGAACTTTGCCAGATAGAGGTGAACCCTGGTGCGGAGGGCATCATTGGTCAGATTCGTATAAACAACCGCGCCTGAGCCATCAATGGTGATAATCCCCGAAGGTAGATTTTTTATGATTTCTTCCGTAGTCAGACTCAATCTTTTAAATTCCACCGTCTTCTTTCTAATCTGTTCCGAGAGACTTCCACTGAGAATCCCGGTAAATAAAAATAAGAGGGCAAAGAGATAGAAGCGCAGCATTATATATTCCCGAGGGAATCCTTCCATCTTTGATTCAAATAGCAAAAGAGCCAAAA
>CBFGJQ010000125.1:0-4119 GCA_965649095.1 Caldifarciminota bacterium
TTTTGCCTTGAGAAGAGATTGGCTGTATAGCGGGGGTTTTCAGGGAGTATCCCCCTGAATATCTTCTATTTAAAGTGAACCCTGGTTCCTTCAAAACCGTAGCTGAGGCTTGGTTCAAAGGCAGTTGCGTTTTTGGAAATTAGCAGTTGGAGATTCCCGGTCTCACTACCGGCAATTGTATAACCGGGTGCGTCCTGAATAGGAACATCCCTCACGGGGATTTCATCCCCTTGAAAGCCCTTATTATCCCAATTTTTATATAGACTATCCCGGCTGTTAAATCGGCAGATCTAAACCGAATTGTTGACATTGGTAGTTTTTTGGTTATAATATTATTGCTATTATGAATTGTTTAATGCTGTTTGCAATCTGCGGTCTCTTTTTACAACCCAATGATGCAGTTGAGGTTGAGATCTGGCACCAACCAAATCTGAGCGGCAGGTATTTTGTTAATGCTGATACCAGTTTGAATATTCCCCTTTTAGGCAAACTCTCTGTAAAGGGGATTGATACTGACTCCCTGGAGAGACTCCTCATCGCTGAATTCCATAAATACTATGGTGATGTCTTTTTGACAATCACCTTTTATTATCGCGTCAGTATCTTTGGGGAAGTAAAACTGCCTGGCAGTTATTATTTGAAACATAAAGATAATCTTGCCAATCTCCTTGCTCAGGCGGGCGGACCGACTGAAGCCGGAAACTTAAAAGAGATACGGATTCTGAATCTCGGTCAGGAGAGGATTGTCAACTTTGAAAAAATTTTAAAGGCAGGGAAGAGAATTGAGGAATTGAATATATACCCGGGCGATGTGGTAATTGTGACCAGGAGATTCATTCCGGCATTACAGGAGTGGTCAGTTCTTTTTACCATTGGCACATTTCTTTTACAGTTATATTCGGCGGTGAAATGAACAAAGAAGCAAACCTTCGGGATTATCTTGATGTTATAATAAAAAGGCGCTGGTTAATTATCACCTGCGCGATTGTTACCGCATTGGGGGCATTTTTAGGCAGTCTGAGGTCGCCCAAAATCTACCAGGCACAGGTAAAGTTTAAGCTTGACCTTTCTCAGACCAAACCTACTTTCTTTAGCGAATTTTATACGCCGCAGCGCATTGATCCAGTTGAAAGTGAATTGGAGATAATCCGGAGCCGGGCAATTGCCCGTTCCGTAGTTAAGAAATTGGGGTTAAATTTAATATTGAAAGACAACAAGAGGGCGCTCTTTGATTCAGTTCAGGTCTCAGAAGAGGCAAGGGCAGGAAGGTATCTTTTAAAAATGAAAGACGGGGAATTTACTATTTCAATGAATGGAGGAGAAGTAATAGGAAGTGGGAGGGTGGGAAAGTTGTTTGACAAGGGAGGAATTAAGTTCTTTTTAAAACAGCCTCCAAAAGAAAATCTGGAATTCACAATCGTTCCCTTAGAAAGGGCAACCGATGATTTGATTTCTTATATTTCGGCAAACCAGATAAGAAATACCGACCTGGTTCTCTTAAAGGTGAAGTATTTCCTTCCCGAACTCGCCGCAATAATAGCCAATACGATTGCTCAGGAGTATATCAAATATTCCTTAGAGACCCTTCGGGAGTCAGCCCGCGGTTCAAAAGAGTTTATTGAAAGCCAGATAGAAATCTTTGGCATTGAACTTGATAGCGCCGAAGAAAAACTTAGACACTTTAAACAGACCTCCGGTCTCTTTCTCCTCAGTGAAACTGCCAAAGAGATAATCTCCTCGCTTGCCCATTTTGAAACCGAGAAGGAGAAGGCAGTGGTTGAGCGGCATGAAACAGAAACAAGCATAAAAAAACTTGAATCGGAGCTCTCCCGGGATGAGGCAAGTTACGGTGCTTATAAAAGACTGACTTCCTTTCCTACCATTTCCAAC
Organism: Caldifarciminota bacterium; assembly: GCA_965649095.1. Taxonomy (GTDB): domain Bacteria; phylum Hydrothermota; class Tepidihabitantia; order SM23-42; family JAOAFX01; genus JBDRWI01. The sequence continues at coordinate 1,891 of CBFGJQ010000125.1, forward strand.
AGCCCTCTAATCTTGAGTTTAAAAGAACAGTTAAAGGACCTTGAATTGAGGAGGCAAGAGTATCTCCTTGATGAAACTAAGTTAAGGGAATTGAAAAATGTTGAAGAAGAGATCAATCAGGTGAAAGAGGAGATAAATAAAGTAACCAGGCAGATTGCCCTCGTCGGTCCTTCAATTGATGACCCAATCTTTCGCTCCGTTATCACCAATATAATGAATAATGAGACAAAGTTAATAGCCCTCCAGAGTCGGATTGAGGCTCTAAATCAGATTATTAACCGCTACAATCTGCGTCTGAAACAACTGCCCGAGGCGGAGGTGAACCTTGCCCAGCTTGAGCGGCAGAAGAAGGCAAACGAAGAGATTTATACGATGCTCTTAAGTAAACTTGAGGAGTCCAAGATTGCTGAGGCGATGCAGATAAGTGATGCAAAAATCATTGATTATGCGATTACACCTGACTGTCCAGTTGAACCGAGATTAAGGCAGATGACTCTCCTTGGTTTACTATTAGGTTTACTCATCGGTATTTTGGGTGCATTTTTGTTAGATTATTTAGATACCTCAATCAAGGATGTTAAAGAGATAGAAGAGATTACGGGGATTTCCGTTCTGGCCACGATTCCGAAGATAAAGGATAATCAGCTGGGGCAAATCCCGGTCCTCCGTGATTCGGGTTCTGAGGCCAGCGAGGCCTACCGGATTTTAAGAACCAACCTCCTTTTTGCCGCCGCCGCCAAACCGTTAAAATCGTTACTTATAACCTCCACCGCCCCTCAGGAGGGTAAGACGACAACTGCTATCAACCTGGGCATCATATTCACCCAGACCGGCTCTAATGTATTGGTCTTAGATTGTGATTTCCGCAGGCCAATGCTCCATCGCTATTTTAAAGATCTGGTGCCGGATAATAACCATGGTTTATCAGATGTTTTGGTAAATCGCCTTAAATTAAAGGATGCGATACTCTCCTGTCCCAGGACAAATCTCAAATTTATTACCAGCGGCACAATCCCGTCCAATCCTGCTGAATTGCTCGGTTCCCAAAGAATGGAAAATCTACTAAATGAGTTAAAAGAGGAATTTGATATCCTGCTCATTGATGCACCTCCGGCGCTGGGACTGGCTGATGCCCGTGTATTGGGTAAACTATGCGATGGGATATTGATTGTGCTCCTGGCGGGTAAGACCAGCCGGGACGCGGTTATGGAAATAAAAGAAGAACTGCAAAGGACCGGGGAGAAGATTGTTGGTTATGTCCTCAATGGGATTGACATTACCAACTACCACTATCGCCATCGTTATTACTATTTTTGCCACCGTTCCTCTTCATAAATTGAATGCTTCGGTCAAATATAAAGCCTTTTAAAAAATCCCTCGGGAAGGGATTTATCTTATTCTTCTTTCTTATTTTACCCCTTTTCTATCTGGGCAGAAAGTCTTTGCAATTATTCAAGGCATACATTGAGGAGAGGAGTTTGAAGAAAGAAATCTTAATATTAACCGCCGAGAATGAGGTGATGGAGCGGCGTATTGAAGAATATAGGAAGGGCAAGACCATTGAGGCAAAGGTGCGCGATGATTTGGGAATGATTAAAGAGGGAGAGAGGATTTATATAATCAAGAAATGATCTACGAGGTAGAAATTACCCCCTTCTGGAGGGTTCTTGCTCAATCCGAAATTGGCGACTGCCCGCTCGGCGCTAACGCCATATTAGTGATTGATGAAGGTTATGATGTTGGTAGAATATTATCTGTTGGTGATAGGGAAGAACCAACAACAAACCGGATATTGAGATTAGTAAATAACGAAGATAAACAGAAGATGGATGAGATAAAAGAGTATGAAGACTTCTGTCTTATTGAAATCAAAAATGCGATTCGTGAGTTCAACCTGAATATGAAGGTTGTCTATGCCCACTGTCAGTTTGATGAGGAGCGCGTTATCTTCTATTTTACCTCGGAAAGGAAAATAAAATTCCGGAAACTCCATCGCTATATATCCCAGCGTCTCAATAAGAGGGTGGTGATTAAACAGATTGGAGCCCGGGATTATACGCGCAGTCTGGGTGGTATTGGCCCCTGCGGCAAGAATTTATGTTGTGCTACATTCTTAAAAGAGCTTAAATCAATCTCACTGCGGATGGCACGGGAACAGAAAATTTTTGTCTCACCAAGTAAGCTATCCGGGGTGTGTGGTAAGTTATTGTGCTGTTTGAATTTTGAAGA
>CBFGJQ010000126.1:0-4112 GCA_965649095.1 Caldifarciminota bacterium
GATAAGGGCAAAGGAGGAAAATATAGAAGTGGAATACATCGTCCAAGATATGAAAAAAATTGATTATGTAAACGAATTTGATTACTGCATAATGATTAGCGGCACATTTGGTTTCTTCAGCGATGAAGAAAATTTGAGACTCTTACGAAAGATTAAAACGGCACTAAAACCTGGTGGGAAGTTATTATTTGACATCAGAAATCCAAGAAAACAGCAATATGGAAAATCCTGGATGGCAATAAATGGTGGTTATCTCCTTGTTGATACAAAATTTGACACAAAGACAAAGAGGGAAATTGGTGAATACCTTTTCATTGATAAATTTGGAAACATAAATACTATGTCAAAGTCTATAAATAGAAAGGGAAATCGCATCTACACATTGCAAGAAATTAAATCTATGCTCAACAGGGCTGGCTTAAAATTTACTAATGCCTATGGCGGCTACTCCCTTCCGCCAATAAAAACTATAAAATCGCCAAACATCGTTATTATTGCTACCAAATAAATACTGCTTAATCCGAATTATCATACTATTTTTGACCAAATCTGTTCAAATTAATTCCTGAAGCAGTCTTATGACATTTTTAAATAAAGAAAATTGTAAACTGCCTTTTTTTCCTAACGAGCCTGCATGATATTAAGCATTAATAATATAAGTTAACACTACCCCCAATGCTACATATCATTCCTTTTTACCATCCAACTATTTTAACATGTTAACATTCTAACATGTTAGAATGTTAGAATGTATAATATACTTGATTTTGTTGTAATTATATGTATAATCATTGAAAATAAGGAGTCAAAATGGCAAGTAAGATTCAGAAAAGAAAACCGATGTTAGAACTTTTATATAGAGAATCGCGCATTGCAAAGGCATTGGGTGAGCCTCCCAAAATGGCAATAGTTAATCTCTTGTTAAGAAAGGGACCCCTTACCCTTACAGAAATTGCCAGAGCTATTCATCGTTCAAAAACAACGACCTGCTATCACCTGTCAAAATTAAAGGGATTGGAGATCGTACGATATGAAACAAACGAAGATGGAGTTCATTATTGGATAAAATACGAAAGTGAGTTAGAAGAAGTGATAAAAGCCCTTTCAAAATTCGTAAACCGAACCCTGAAAGGCATTTACTACGAAACATAATACATTCAACCATTCTAACATGTTAACATGTTAGAATGCTAAAATGCTAGAATGATTGAATGGAAAAATAGCGAAAGGAGATGTAAGATGAGTGGAGCATCGTTTGACAGGATTGCAAGATTTTATGATTATGAGAATGAGGGGTATGTCAAAGATATAGGCTTTTATTTAAGATACGCAAAGAATTGTGGTGGAGAAGTTCTTGAATTGGGTTGTGGAACGGGAAGGAGTTTTTATCCTTGACCTATTTGCCCCACGGCATGATTTTTTGGCACAGGTGAACAGGACAATATATATGGGAAGATTTTATGATAAAGAAAATAAGGTTTATGTTTATCGCAGGGCTGAAGATCATTATGACCTGGTAAAGCAGACACTTAGAGAAGACCGATTTTACGAATGGACCGATAAGGATGGCCAATTTCACCGGGAAGTCTGGTCTTTTGAGATTGCATATCTATTCAGGTATGAGACAGAGTTACTACTTGAAAAGTATGGTTTCAGTGTAGAAAATGTCTTTGGTGGTTTTGATGAATCACCATATAATTATTACTCAGGTGAGCAGATTTTTGTAGCACGAAAAAGATGAAATGAAATTCGTTTCTTTAAGTAGCGCGATTCCCGATATGGTTTCTAATGCGGCACTTAGAAACCTGCGATTAACCAAAAAAGATGTATTATTGGATATTGGAACGGGAAGTGGAGAGAAGGCTATTATTTGTGCTAAAAGGTGTGAATTAGTTATTGGGGTAGATATTGATCTTAAAAGACTCAGGTTAGCAAAAGAGAATGCAAAGAAGAAGGGGATGAAAAATATAATCTTTGCCTATGGTTCATTTGAAAAGCCCTGTGCAGAACTTGATTTATCCAATTATGACATAACAAGAATCCTTGCCCTTTATTCATTACATCACCTACCAGATGGACTTAAAAAAAGGAGTTTAAGGAAAATGAGTAGTTTGATGCATAGGCCAGCCCGGATAGTAATAGGCGATATTATTTTCTTTGACGAACCTGAAAAGTATCAGAAAGAGTATGAACGAGTTCATTTTGACGGTGGGATTACAGATTTTCCTTCATCAGCGGAATTTCTTATTCAATGTCTTAAAGACCTTAATGCAAAAGTTGAAGTGGTGCAGGTGCATCCACTGGCAGGGGTCATTACCGCAGATTTCTTGTAATGGTTGTGAAGAATATTCTGCTCACCAGCCTTCCCGGTTTGGGGAAGACGACAATTATAAGAAGGGTTACACAGATATACCGAGATAAGTGCGCGGGATTTTATACAGAAGAAATAAGAGAACATAATACAAGGGTGGGCTTCAGGCTGATAACATTGAGCGGTCAGAGTTGTATAATGGCACATAAGGATATAAAAAGTCACTATCGTGTCGGTAAATATGGCGTGGATATTGCGTGTATTGAAAATATCGGAGTGGCAGCGATAAAACAAGGTATCACCGAAGATAAAATAATCGTAATTGACGAAATTGGCAAGATGGAACTTTATTCACACAAATTTAGAGATGTAGTAATTGTGGCGTTCAATTCAAAATGTCCGGTCATTGCAACAATTTTATATTCGCCAAATCCATTCTGCGACAAAATCAAAAAAAGGAAGGATGTAAAGATTTTTGAGGTGACATTAGCAAATCGGGATTCATTAGTTCAACAGATAATTGAAGGTATCTTTTAATTCAAAACGGATTAAGGCGGATTTTGTGAATAAATATCTTTCGGGGCGAGAGGCACATCGGCTTTGAAACATTTCTTGACTTTCTGAAAGTTTTTATTATTATTTCTTATGAAAAGGCAGAAAAAGAGATTATGACAAGGTTTTAAGAAAGGCCTTGAAATACGAGAAAATCCCTTCTAAAAATTCCCTGATATACCCCCGCATGATTTACATCTGATATTGAGGAATCTCTTAAGACCTAAATTCTGACCAAGGAGTTCGGGCTTTTCGTTACTAAATCCAATCTTAGAGATTTTTAGATGCCTCCTTTCATTCTTTTCAAGCTCCTCCCCTGCATATTTTACCAGCAGGGACATTGGTAATTTTGAGAATTTTTTGTCTGCGCATTCTGTTAGTGCCTTTAAGATTGCATTCTTTATCTCGCCACCAGTCAGTTCAAATCTGTAGTCAATCCCTCTAAAATCTACATCATCGGCAACGGGAACCCTGGCTGGTATCAAAATCCTCCATATTTCAGTCCTTTCTGCGGGGCCCGGTATATCAAATTTTAGAAGGGCATCTGCCTCATCAAATACGAGCACGCATTTGATGCCTTAGCCTCTTCAAATACATACTCCACTGCCTTTTCGGAATCAGCAATTTATTTTGAGAGGAGATTTGAATATTTTACGATACCAATATTTTTCTTCAATTCGTAGGCAATCGCCTCGCAGGTTGCGGTCTTTCCTGTTCCCGGGGGACCATAAAAGAGCATCGTAACACCCCTTCCATATCATATAGTGGAGTCAAGAATCAAGTCCTTTAATAGATGAATCTGTCGCAATGCTCGTTTTATCACTTCCTTCTTCTCTGGTGGTAGGATGATACGGTCAAGAGAGAGCAATGGTTTGTGAAGGGATAAAATTCCCCTAATTTTTTCTCCCAATGTATTACTTCTCTTTTCTTCTTCCTCTGTAGTCCGGGAAAAGTTGAGGAAATATTCCAGTGCTTTTTTCATAACTACAGGTGATAACCTTACTTCCCGATTAAATGGAAGGAAAAGGTCGCTGTCCGAGTCAATTGTTATCAATTTTTTACAAACGAGGTTTTCAAACATCATATACCTTTCCAAAAAATACTCGGGTGGAATACCAAGGAGTTGCAAGACCTCACTCATCGTTATTTGCTCATATTTTTCTTCATTTTTGAGATGGAACTCCTGCGCAATCTCTTCAAATGGGATTGGTTTTTTGATTTCAGAGGTCCTCCTGAATATATCTTCCAA
>CBFGJQ010000127.1:0-4104 GCA_965649095.1 Caldifarciminota bacterium
GTTTATCATCTTTTTCGCCCCCGTGCTCCAGAAGAACTCAAACCTGTTATTTCTTATGTAAAAAAACATAGAAAAGAAGATGATATCATTTATATTTATTATGCATCATATAACAGTTTTTTGTATTATTCAAGCCAATTTGGATTCAGTGAAAATGATTATATAGTAGGTATTGAATCTCGTTCTGATTGGACCAAATACTACGCTGATTTGCGAAACTTGAGAGGAAAACCGAGGGTTTGGTTTCTATTTTCCCATGTTATAAAAATATATGGAACCGACGAGGAGAAATTATTCCTCACTTTTTTAAATTTGCTGGGCAGAAAAATTGATGAATTCAAGGCACCGGGGGCCGCTTGTTATCTATACGATTTAAGCCAGTAACTGCGGCAGAAAAAATTTATTTAAACCGTAATCCTTGACAATAATAAAATTCTATTTATAATTATAGCATTAGGATTTGATTAGAGAAATGGGAGGTAGATATGAAGGGATTTCTCCTTTTAATTTTGTGCGTCAGATTATCTTTTTGCCTCTCCATTTGGGAGACGAGGCACTATGAGTTGACTGACAATGGTTTCCTTGATGCGGCGGCGCCCGATTCAATGATTGGTATCTTGTGTGGTGTGAGAGATAATGTCGGTGGCATTATATACAAAACAACCGACGGAGGCACGACCTGGCAGGAGATTCACCCCTGGACAGTGAACCAGTGTATGTTTGTCTTTGGAATGGATTTTGTTAATACCAGCACAGGTTATTTAACCGCAATGGGGCTAATTGCTAACTTGTTTCCAGCGGCGGTTGTATATAAGACTATTGACGGTGGTAATTCCTGGACGAATATCTACGGCTTAACTTCTGATTTCATTGGAAAAATGTGGGATGATATATTTTTCATTGATGCCAATAACGGCTGGATTGCCGGGGCTAATAGTGATATAAGAAAGACTACTGATGGCGGCGCTTCCTGGACTACCCAGAGTGCACCGGTCTCGGGCTCGTTAAAGAGTATTTATTTTATAAATCCAAACGAAGGCTGGATTGTTGGTGGTGATTATGATACGATTACAGGGCAGGGGATGAATGGTTTGATTCTACATACTACAAATGGCGGCACAGACTGGACGGCACAGGTTTCAAATGCACCTTATGATTTCTGGGGAGTCCATTTCATTGATAATCTTAACGGCTGGGTTTGTGGTTATAAAGACACCTTATCACCGGGAATATTTTTCCATACTACAAACGGCGGCAATAATTGGGTGGAAATTATGGCGCCAGGAGTTACAATCGGCAATTATGGATTATATGCCATTGAATTCACTGATGCCCAAAATGGATTTGCAGTTGGTGGCGGAAACAGAACAGGCTGGGAAGGAAGTTATTTTGGAATTTTCTTGAAAACAACAAATGGTGGTAATCTCTGGGTTGTTGACACAATAATATTTGATAATGACCCCTGGGGTGTTTGCCCATTGGGTATGGATATGTTCAATTCAGGATGGGGCTATGCCGGTGGGGCACGACTTTCTGCATTCAGATATACACCACTGGGCGGACAGGTGATTGCCGAAAACAGAAGAGGGACACTATCAGCAGGGGAGAAGCAAACAATATTTTCATCTCAACAGGTAATAGTCCTCAACTTGTCCGACAAAGAGCGATACACAAAGCTTGAGGTATATGATGTCCTGGGAAAGAGGATTTTAATGAAGGAGATACATAGGGCAACGAGCGTATCATTGCCCGATCTCCCTTCGGGTCATTATTTCTTAAGGCTATATAGAGATAAGAGAGGACCAGTTACAAAAAAGATTATCATCTTATAAAAAATCCCTTCTCTGGTCGCACAAAATTTTTATAAGAGGGCAATATGAAGATACTCATAATCTCTTTTTCTCTCGCCATCCCCCTTTTTGGCTATCAGACCGATAGCGTTGGTGTGCCGATGCGGGATGGTATAAAATTAGGGACCGATATCTACCTGCCATTCTGGTTCGTCCCCTATCTCATAGACGGACCGGTGTTGTTACAGCGAACACCCTATGACCGCACCTGGGATGATATTTATATTACACTGATCTGTGATGTAATGGGTTATGTCCAGGTCGTTCAGAATCTCCGTGGCTATGGGGATTCAGAGGGTGAGCCAATGGTCTTCTGGACCGATGGCTGGGGAGATTTGCAGGATGGTTATGATGCAATAGAATGGTGCGCTGACCAGTGGTGGTGTAATGGCAAAATTGGAATGATTGGTGCTTCTGCCCATGGGATGACACAATACTATGCGGCTGGGGCATTACCACCCCATCTGGTATGTTGTGCTCCTATGGTTGCTGCCCCGAACCTTTATCTTGATTGTGCCTTCACCGGTGGTGAATTAAGAAAGGCATTGGTTGAAACCTGGCTACAAGGGATTGGGACGCCCTGGCTCATTGATTCGGTATGCCACTATCCAAATTATTGCAGTAGATGGTCAATCGTAGATCTCAGCCAGCGCTATGATGTGGCAAATTATCCAATGTTCCATATTGACGGTTGGTATGATATGTATACCGATGGGGTGCTTGATGCATTTAGCGAACTACAAAAACGATTCCACAATCAAAAATTATTCATTGGGCCATGGGGGCATGGCGACGCCTGGGGAACGAGAAATCAGGGTGATCTGGTCTATCCACCAAATGCCGAAATGGACGTGCTCAGCTTTATAGAAATGCTCCTTGAATGGTATGATTACTGGCTCAATCAGGGCGGTGGACCGGTTCCTGCCCCCAAGGTGAAATTTTATCTTATGGGCGATTGTGATACCCAGGATACCACAAACTGGAACCACTGGGTTGAGGCAGATACCTGGCCATTGCCCGAGGTTGTATATAAAAAATATTATCTGAAAGAAGGCAATCTGCTTGATACAATTCCTCCATCAATCTCGGCGATTGATACATTTATTTATGACCCGGCAAATCCCTGCACAACCTATGGTGGCCGGGAATTTATTGGACTTACCCATGGTTATGGACCGATTGACCAGCGTCCCATTGAAAACCGCTCCGATGTCCTGGTCTTTTCTACGCTACCCCTGTCAACACCCCTCACCGTAATTGGAAAACTAAAATTTGTCCTCTATGCCGCATCAAACTGTTATGATACTGACTGGACAGTAAGAATAACCGATGTCTATCCTGACGGCCGTTCTATTCTTGTCACTGATAATATCCTGATGGCACGGCACCGACATGGATTTGACCGCGAGGATTCATTAGTGCCGGATGTAGTAGACACCTTCAATATTGACCTCTGGAGCACGGCGATGGTCTTTAATACCGGCCACCGGTTACGGGTGATAATCTCTTCTTCCAATTATCCAAGGTTTGAAAAGAATCCAAATACGGGTGCCCCATTTCAGCGCGATGACCCCAATTTTATACCAGCAATTCAAAAGATTTATCGCACAACAAACTACCCATCCCATCTATTACTTCCCATCCTTCCTGAACCCAGCCCTGTAGTAAGGGAAATCAAAACGAAAGGGTTCAGGGAACCCCATTTTTCTGTGCCAGCCGTTTCTTCAAGACCGATAATCAACCTCACATTAAATAACCCTGATTATGTTCAGGTTATGGTTTATGATATATGTGGAAGGTTAGTCTGGTCAAGTGATAAAAAATTTTATCCGGCGGGCAGGCACAAAATCATCACTCCCCGATTAAATAACGGAATATATTTTCTTATGGTAAAAGTTACAAAAGAAGAATATTTAAAGAAAATAATAATCATTCGCTGAATAGTTTTTCAGTATCGGTTCACGCTTGCAAGCATAAAATGAAAATTTAGAACACCAAACTTAATAGTAAACCTTAAGAACGAATTGCTTCTCCCGACAAAAGAGGCGGCCCTGTGTGCCCTTGTTCAGATTAAAACCGAAAAGGCATTGACTGGATTGAAAAATGCAACAAAACACAAGACCCATTTGTCGCCTCAACTGCCCGGGAGATTCTTAAGACAAAATATTCAGGGGGAGACCCCCTGAAAACCCCCGTTATACAGCAAAACTATTCTTGGAGCAGAAGCCTTCTTCACATCGCCTTTCCTGAATAT
>CBFGJQ010000128.1:0-4058 GCA_965649095.1 Caldifarciminota bacterium
AAGAGATACTCATCCTTTTTTAATAGACCGATCCGCTTGTTATTCAAATCCCTTAAAAACTTCATCTTTGTATTCTTCGGAATGATAATCGCATCACTGACTCCCTTCAGTTCAATTGAACAAATCGCCTTTGCCGTATCACCATCTGAACTTGGAGATAACAGAAGAGAATACCAGGGGACAGCAACGATGTCAAACTTGCCGGACTTTAACTCCTCAAGTGGATTCTCACCCACATCAATAAATTCAGGCGCGACTCTTTCAATCTCAAAATATCTCCTTGATGTATCCAGTTTTGCCACATAAAAGGGTAGCGAGCCGAATGATTTATCAACTCCAAAACGGATGGTAACCGGCTGTGCCTCTTTATACTGGGGATAACCGACAACGAATAAAAGAATCACAAAGCCAATAAAAATCAAGATATTAAGAATTCTTTCCGTCGCCCGAATCTTCATAGCTACTCCCTTTTCAACTTCTCAATCTTCTGGAGATACTCAAGTGCCTTCTTTGTATTCCCAATCTCCCGATAGGCATAGGCAAGATTGGTCAGAAGGTCGGTATTCTCCGGCGCTAAGGGTAGCGCCTTCTCCTCATATATTTCAATTGCCTTTTTAAAGTTCTTCTCCTGGGCATAACAGACACCGAGATAGAACCAGGTGGCAAACTGGTCGGGTTTTACCTCTGCCGACCGCTCAAGGTATCTTCTTGCCTCAGACCACCTGCCCATTCTTATTAAGAGTTCGCCCGTAAAGGAGAGGGCATTGTGATTATCGGGGATATATTCAGTCGCGAGGATTAGATTTTTTATTGCAAGGGTATCATTCTTCAGATAGTAATAACACATCCCGGAAAGATAATAACTCTGTCCAATTCCTTCTGCACTCTTGGCGAACTTCTCTATGTTTCTCCCCTGGGCCTCTAATCCTTCTTCAATTCCAAGTCTTATCTTTACAAATCGGTCAAGTTCTTCTCTATTACCCTTCCAGAGTCTGACCAGTTCCTGGGCAGTTTTTTGGTCATATTCAACATTCTTAAAGAGGACCATCTTCAGTTTGTTATAATCCTTTTCAAAGAATTTGATTGAATTTCCATAATAGAATAATGCAGAGTCATAGTCCTGTCTGTCAAAATGGACATTACCAATTGAATAGTATGCCTCGGCACCTTCGGGGTCCTGACTTAGTGCCCTTTTATATGCCCGCACACTCGCCTCTTTATCGCCCATCTCCGCATAGGCATTTCCTTCCAGGATATACTGGCTTACATTCGTGGAATCAAGGAGAATAGAAAAATGGAGATAGCGCAAGGCCTCCGTATATTTTTTATCAAAGGTCAAACTCAATGCCGCATTATAAAAGGCCTGCCAGTAGACAGAGATGTTATCCTTATCACCCCTGAGCCACTTGAGGGTGGCGATAGAGTCCAGTTCAAATGCCTTCTGGAATGCCTCACCGGCCGCAATATAGTTGTTGAGACCAATCTCAGATTTACCTAAGAGTGTATACACCCGGTAATTATTCGGTTGCTGCTCCTTTCCAATCAGTGCCTGCTCCTTTGCCCGCGCATACTCCCCCTGCTGAAGATAGATCTTGCAGGAATTCTCCCAGGTTGACGGACAACCAACAAAAAATAAAACCAGAATCAAAAAAAGCCAGGGCCTTTTCATAGATTTACCTCCTTGGTGTCTATTTTATCCAGAATCACTCCCAAGTCAATACCCGATTTTCATCTTTCTGGGTATAAAATTTGAGGGAAATCATCTTTTCATCTATCATTAAGTAAGAGAAGTTATCTACCCAGTCGCCAGTATTTATGTAGTATTTATTTTTATTAAAGATTTTCAGCGTGGGGATGTGGGAATGGGCAAGAATTACGATATCAAATTCACCCAATCTGGTAATGGCATATCGCTCAAGGTTCTCAACAAGGGTAGGACTGCGCCGCTGTTTTCTTGAGAAGAAGGCGATTGCCTGGGCAAGATATATGCCCAGGTCAGGATGAATTATCTGGTACAAACGGTGATTCAATTTCGACCTCAGAAGTGCCTCCCAGATGATTGTCCATAGGCGTTTATCAATCCTGTGCCCATGGGCAAGGAGGATTCTTTTTCCTTTAAGGGTTAAAACTGCCTCCTTTTCATAGACCGTAAACCCAAAGCCCTTCAAAAAGTCTCCGGCAAGAACTTCGTGATTCCCTAAGATATAATAAATTTTCTTACCTTGCTGAATGAGGGAATATAACACGGCCAGGAGTTTGAAGTAATGCTTGGGAAAGACAACCTTATATTCAAACCAGAATTCAAAGAGGTCTCCGAGGATATAAAGACTTTCAAGTTTTGACCCATACTCATTTAGAAATCTAATCAAAAGCCTTGCCCTTGGACTCTCACAATCGCGGATATGGGCATCGCTGAAAAAAAGATGCATAGGTGAGAATTTTATTCAGAAATTAATCAAAGTCAATTATTTTCCTTGCTGCCTATTGACATCTTTAAAATATTGACTATACTTAAGTATGGGAAATAAGAAAGAAAGTCTTGACCTCAATGAGGTAATCAGATGTCTGGGCATCGTCGCACTTACCCTGAGAGAAAATCCCAAACAGGCACTGAGAGATTTAAGGAAGATCGGCGAGAAGATTGATAAGGTCATCCCCTATAGAGATGGACACATTCTCAGGGTAACCGAATATGCCCTGGCAATTGCCGAGGAGTTGGGATTCAGCGAAGAGGAGAAGGTGGTCCTTGAGGTTGCTGCCCTCCTCCACGATTTTGGCAAGATTGGGATAAATGAGGATATCCTGCTTAAGCCCCAGAAACTTACACCCCAGGAGAAGGAAGAGGTTGATATGCATGTGATGCGTGGATACTTTATGCTTGCCGGGTTTAATGAGTTGATTGAAGCACTGGATGGAATCAAGAGTCATCATGAGCATTTTAACGGTTCTGGTTATCCGGAGGGACTTACAAAGTCTGAGATACCATTGATTGCAAGAATTATTGCGGTCGCTGACGCCTATGATGCAATGACCTCAAAGCGACCTTATCGTGATGCCCTGACAAAGGAAGAGGCAATAAGGGAATTAAAGGCGAATGCGGGAACCCAATTTGACCCGGCAATAGTCCGCATCTTTGTGAAACACCTTGCCCGGGGAAAATAGGGTGATTCTTGAAAGCCTTCTGAGGCTGAGTTAACAATTCAACTCCTACGGCACGAGAATATATCCAGTAAAGGTCAAGACCGCATTCCCCCCAACCTTTACCCGATAAATCTGCTCTCGGGAAGATTCAATATGAACATATACCTTACCCTGTCGGTTCTGGAGATAACCCTGTTCTATAATAATCCTTGAAAAATTGCTTGGTTCAACCAATTTTTTTCTTATTAAATAACAACCAAGACTCCCGGCGGCAGCCCCCGAGATAGGTTCTTCATTTATACCCAGGACCGGTGCGAAGTGTCTCATAAATGCGGTGTCTCCGGGCTCAAATGTATCAAGTGAGAATACAATGATACCCTGAATACCCAATCTTATACAAAAATTATTCATAAATGTAAAATCGGGATTAAGATTTTTAATCGTCGCCAGGGATTTTACCGGCACAATCAGGTCATAAAATCCTGTGGAGATGGCATCAAATGGTAAATTCGCCAGTCCCAGTTCGTTCTGAGAAATCCCTAATATCCTTGCTAACGGGAGAGGATTTGGTTCAATATCCAGATAGTTAGGTTTTGTAAGGGTCATTGTGGCACGGGTTATCTTATTCTCTTTAACCCGCAGGTCAACAAACTGAATTCCCGCCTTTGTCCTTTGCCGCACCGCCGTTTCCGGTTCCTTCAAATTTAAAATATTCTCTCCGCTTAAGGCAAAATAGGTAGCAATGGATGCATGTCCCGAAAAATTAATCTCACCGCTGCCCGTGAAAAATCTCAGATATATATCTGCCTCACTCGTCTTTTCGGGCAGGACAAATGCAGTATCCGAGATTGGATTTAAATCATTGGCAACCCGCTTCAGGTCTTCATCACTGACCCCTTCAGCACCAATTATCACCC
>CBFGJQ010000129.1:0-4051 GCA_965649095.1 Caldifarciminota bacterium
GGGGCGAAGAATCTCAATAAAGGTATTAAAAAACCGAGATTCTTCACTTCGTTCAGAATGACAAATAGAAGTTATGACACAGCCTCTAAACGATTACCCTTCCTTGGACAAAGAGTTTTATCCGTCCAGGACCCGTCCTGAACTTGATTCAGGATAAATCTGGATGCTACAATTTTTGGAAAATAAATGACTCCAATTAACTTCTATTTCAATCTAAAAGGCATTTTACCGGGAAATTTATCCTTTGCCATCCTCTTTAACAAATCCCTTGCATAGAAGAATTCTTTCAGTAAGCGGTTTACATCTGCAACGGTCGTTCCGCTCCCCTCAGCAATCCGCCGCCTCCTTGAGCCATCTATTATCTCCGGATGCTGCCGCTCCTCTTTTGTCATTGAATTTATTATCGCCTCAACCTTTTTGAATTCTCCTTCATCCACATCCGATTCTTTTATACCCGGAAGCATTCCCGCAAGTTTTGAAAGCGGACCCAACCTCTTCACTGCCCTTAACTGTTCCATAAAATCTTCAAGATTTAAATCCCCGCGGGCAATCTTTTTCTGAAATCTTTCGTGGTCAACCTCCCTTTCAATCGTCTTTACCTTTTCAACAAGACCTGCCACATCACCCATCCCCAAGATTCGCTGGGCAATGCGGTCCGGATAGAACTCTTCAATTCTATCAATATATTCACCAGTGCCGATGAAGAATATTGGAACCCCGGTAGTATATGTGATAGAAAGGGCAGCACCACCCCGCGCATCGCCATCCATCTTGGTAAGAATAGCACCATCAAGTCCGACCCTCTCTTTGAATCCCTTTGCCTGATTTACTGCATCCTGACCGGCCATTCCATCCACAACCAATAATCGGTAGTCCGGATTGATTGCCCTATTGATCTCTTTTAATTCATCAATCAGTTCATCATCAATGTGTAGCCTTCCGGCCGTATCAACAATTAAGATGCCAGAACCTTCTTCGCGGGCAAACTCCTTTGCCATCTTTGTGGTCAGGATTGGGTCATTCCCTTGTAAGGGGAATACGGGTAGATTATTTCGCTTTGCCATCTGGATGAGCTGTTCTACCGCGGCGGGCCTTTTGGCATCGGCTGGGACAAGGAGGGGATTCTTTTTTTTATATTTAAATGCAATCTTTGCTGCGGTCGTCGTCTTGCCCACACCCTGCAAACCATAAAGGACCAGGATGGTGGTTTCGCTACCCTTCAAATTTAATGGATGGGGGACATTACCAAGTAAAGAGACGAGTTCCTCATAGACGAACTTCAGGACCAGTTCGCCCGGGGTTAAACTCTTTGAAAGTTCGGCTGAGTTTGCCTTCTTTTGGAGTCTTGTAATAAACTCCTTTACTACAAGATAGTGGACATCCGCTTCAAGGAGAAGAATCTTTATCTCCCTTAAGATTGTGTCAAGTTCGGTTTTTGTAATTCTTCCATAACCCAGGAGTTTCCGTTTAAGGATCTGAAATCGGTCAATTAGGCTTTCAAACATCTCATTCTCTTTATCGCCATTTTATAGTCTTTGGTCTTAAATATTCCAGCCCCGGCAACGAGGATATGAGCCCCGGCACGGGCAATAAGGCTGGCATTTTCACCATTAACTCCGCCATCAACCTCAATCAGACATTTCAGTCTATGCCGGTCAATAAACACCCTTGCCTCTTCAATCTTTTTCAGTGTCGCGGGGATGAATTTCTGTCCATAAAAACCGGGATGGACACTCATTATCAATAGATAATCAATCTCTTCAATAAACTTGATAACCTTTTTTAATGGTGTCTCGGGATTGATTGCGATACCAGCAAGACACCTCTTCTTCTTTAAAAGTCTTATACACTCTTTTACATCCTTAACAGCCTCAACATGGAAGGAAACCCAGTCCGCACCGCTCTGGATGAATCGGCCAAAATATCTTTCCGGATTGACGATCATAAGGTGGGCATCAAGGTCCAGTTTTGTCATCCGGTTGATTGCCTCCACAACCATTGGGCCAAAGGTTAGATTGGGGACGAAGACCCCATCCATTATGTCCAGATGAACCAGGTCCGCGCCTGCTCTTTCAATCCGCCGCAATTCATATCCCAATCTTGTGAAATCACTAGCGATGAGGGAGGGGGCGATCTTCACTTGATTATGATCAGACTTACCGAGTCCCCGGGATTGACCAATCGTTCCGGCTCAGGAGACTGCACAATGACTGTTCCCTTTTCTCCGGTTCCTTCACTCTCAATAATCTCTCTTATTCCGAGATTCATCCTCTTTAAGATCTCCATTGCCTGGGTAACCTTTATTCCCAGGAGATTGGGCATCTTCAGGCTTCCCCCTTTACTTATAACAATATTAATCTCTTCTCCCCTCTTTACCTCAACTTCTGGTCCCGGGATTGTCCTTATGATTCTGCCGGGGGGGACTGAATCAGAGATTACGGAATCTATTCTACCAATTGCCAGGCCGATCTTATCAATTATCTGCCTTCCCTTTTCATATTCAATACCAGAAAGGTCGGGAATGGTCACCTTTTCTATCCCGAGGCTCACCACAAGATTGATAATCCTTCCTTTCTTCACCTTTGTATCCGGGGACGGTTCCTGGATTATTATCCTATTCTCTTCAATAATTCTGTCATACCTTCGGTCTGTGACTACCCCCTGTAGCCCCACCCTTTTAAGAACTAAGACTGCAGAATCAAGGGGGAGATTACAAACATTGGGGACGCTTATCTCCTTTCCGGGGTGGACAAGGGCCGGCATTAAAATAAAATTCGCAATTAATATACCCGCGATGAAGAATATTAAGATAAAGATAATGGAGACCAATAATCGCTTCATTCCTCAAGCACCGTGGCAACAATCAAATCAATCTTTGCCCCCCTTTTCACCTTTGTGCCTGCCCGAGGGCTTTGACCCATAACAATTCCCACATCAAACTCGGTGCTCACCTCATAGGAGATATTCCCAACCGTAAATCCCCTTTCCTCAATAATTCTCTTGGCGGTAGATAGGGCACGCCCAATAACCCTCGGGACCTCTATAATTTCAACCCCCTGGCTCAATACTACAATTATTGCCTCACCCTTCTTGACCGTTGAACCTGAGGGCGGAATTGTTGAAATAATCTTGTCCTTATCCACATTGGGATTCTCTTCAAACCTGGTTTCACCAAGCCTGAGACCCAATGCCGAAAGTCGGGCTGTTGCCTCACTCAACCCCTGCCCCTTCAAATCCGGAACTGTAACCATACTTGAACCCTTGGAGATGAATACGGTAATTGTTGATTTGCTGCGGACAATTGAACCCGGTAGCGGTGTCTGCCGGCAGATTTGATTTTCCGCAAACTTCTCACTCTCCTCTTCACCGCCAACAACCAGCAGCAGACCACGATTTTCAGCGATTACCCGCGCCTGTTCGGTTGTTGAACCGGTGAGATCAGGGATTACCACCTCCCCTGATTTACCGAAGGGTAAAAGAAAGAGGAATACGACACACACAACTACCGATGTGATTAAAGATACAACAAAAGAGATTAAAAATATCTTTGTTCCATTATAATACATATCTCTCCCTTTTTAAATTCTTAATATTTATCCGGAGAGGGCGGGATTCGAACCCGCGTTCCGCTCTTTTAAGCGGAAACACGATTTCCAGTCGTGCTCCTTGGGCCACTCGGACACCTCTCCTGGGAAATCGTTAATTTTTTACGGTTTCGCCGCCCGAATAGATAAATCAATCCTCTTTTTCTTCTTTCTTCTCTTTCTCTTCACCAGCATTCTCTATCTCATGCAATCCCTTCTTAAATTCTTTAACCCCTTTACCCAGACTCCTTGCCAGTTCTGGAATCTTACGCGCACCAAAGAGAAGAAGCACAATCAAGAGAATCAGTAGAATCTCCTGCCAGCCTAAGTTCATTTCAATGCCTCCTGAGACAAGTATACCAAATTTTACTTGATTGTCAAGTTTCATTGACGAGGTTGCTGAAAAAGTCTATTAGAGCAACCTGTCATGCTGAATTTATTTCAGCATCTCTTGAGATTCCGAAACA
>CBFGJQ010000130.1:0-4047 GCA_965649095.1 Caldifarciminota bacterium
AGACAAGATACATCAGGGATGGACATTATGTGAATGGGTGGTGCCGAGCCGATTAGGAAAAGTTTATTTTGGGTATTTCAGGGGAACTCCCCTGATGTATTTTGAAAAATTGCCACTTATTAAAGGAGGCAAATATGGCGATGCCCAAATCAGAATATATCTGGATGGATGGTAAGTTTGTAAAATGGGATGAGGCAAAGATCCATATCCTATCCCATGTGATTCATTATGGAACTGGGGTCTTTGAGGGTTTAAGATGCTATGAAACAGCACGGGGTTCCTTTCTTTTTAGATTGAAGGAACATACCGAAAGACTCTTCAATTCCGCAAAGATTTATCGGATGGAAATTCCCTTTACCAAAGAAGAGATAAACAATGTAATTATTGAACTGATCAGAAAGAACAATTTGAAATCTGCCTATGTCCGGCCGATTGTCTATCGTGGCTATAATGAGCTGGGTGTCAATCCCTTCCCCTGTCCGGTTTGTGTTGCCATTGCCACATTACAGTGGGGTAAATATTTAGGTGCGGACGCACTGGAGAAGGGAATTGATGTAATGGTCTCCTCCTGGAATCGGATGGCTCCTAATACATTCCCCGCAATGGCAAAGTGCAGTGCCAATTATATGAACTCCCAGTTAATTAAAATGGAGGCAATTGTCTATGGCTTCGTGGAGGGGATTGCCCTTGACAACACTGGCTATGTGAGTGAAGGTTCAGGCGAGAATATCTTTGCCATTAAAAATGGCATAGTCTATACACCGCCGCTTCATGCCTGCATATTACCGGGCATTACCCGAGATACAGTAATAACAATCTGCAAGGACCTCGGTATTCCCCTGGTTGAGGAGATGCTCAATCGTGAATTTTTATACCTTTCAGATGAGGTATTCTTTACCGGCTCTGCGGCTGAGGTAACACCAATAAGGTCAATTGATAAAATTCCAATCGGTGATGGCAAGGCAGGTCCAATTACGCTACGGATTCAAAAATACTTTTTTGATATTATTGAAGGAAGGGTGGAAGATAGACATAACTGGCTTACGAAGGTGAGTTAAATGAAACTTGGCATTGGTGCTGACCACAGAGGGGTTAATTTGAAGTTGAAGATTGGGGAATTCTTAAAAAGGAAGGGCCATAAGGTTTTGGACTTTGGCGCAAACACCCCCAACCCGGTGGATTATCCACTTATCGCCTTGCGGGTTGCAAATGCAGTTAAAGGAAAAAGGATCAAATATGGGGTTATTTCCTGTCTCACCGGTCAGGGTATGGCTATTGCGGCAAACAAGGTAAAGGGCATAAGGGCGGCAATCTGCACTGATAAAGAACTTGCCTATTATGCCCGTGCCCATAATGATGCCAATATTCTGGTCCTGCCCGCAAGGACTATTAAATCCAAAAGGCAGTGGAGACCAATCATAGAGACCTTTCTTGAGACAAAATTTGAGGGCGGTCGGCACCGGCGCCGGCTTAAAATTATCAAGGATTATGAAGATTCTGCCGGTTGCATTTGATTCTCTTGGTGCCCGGAGTATGGCTACCTATATTGAAACTGAGGATGTGAGGATATTTATTGACCCCGGTGTGAGGGTTTCCCCGGACCGATATTCACTCCCACCCCACAAGATTGAACTTGACCGTTTAAGAAGGATGTGGGAAGAGATAAGAAAATGGGTTCTGATTTCCGACATCGTTATTATAACCCATTATCATTATGACCATCACAATCCAGACGAACCAGAGATATATGCCCGGAAAGACCTTTTTATAAAACATCCGCGGGAGTTTATCAATGAGAGTCAAAAGAGTCGTGCTACATACTTCCTTGAAAAGATTGAAGGTTTAGCCCGTTCAATAAATTTTGCTGATGGCAGTTGTATAAATTTGGGTAAGACAAAGATAACCTTCTCGCCACCAATCTATCACGGGGTTTCAGAGCGTCTGGGTTATGTTCTCCTTGTCCAGATTGAAGATGAGACGAGATTCATCTTCAGTTCGGATGTTCAGGGTCCGCTAAACAAGGAGGCAGTGGATTTCATCATAAAAAATAGACCCCAAATTCTAATCATTGATGGGCCACCAACATATCTATTGGGGACATACTATAAAAAACCGGATATTGAACGGGCAATTGAAAACATCAAAAAGATAATAGACGAAACAGAGGTTAAAAATTTAATAATTGACCATCACCTACCCCGCGACCTGAACTGGTATTCTTATATAAGTCCATTGCTGAACTCAAAGGGCAAGACGAATATCCAGACTGCTGCCAGATTCAGAGGGGAAGATGAAGAACTCCTTGAGGCAAGACGGAAGGACCTTTATGATAAGAGGCTACCCATTGTGGATAAGTATGGATAAATTGTGGATAACCTTAAATCTTCTTAAATTTCAATGGTTTTTGAATGCTGATAAACAAATTTATAAATACTTATCAACAATTTTTTATTTATGAAACAGAGGGATGATATTGAGAGGGTTCAGTTTTTAGGTGCGGCATATAAAAAGATAACGGATGAAATTAGCAAGTTGATAATCGGCCAAAATCAGGTCATAGAAGAGGTTCTAATATCTCTATTTTGCAACGGCCATTCCTTGCTCGTTGGCGTGCCGGGACTTGCCAAGACGATGCTTGTCAATACAATTGCCAGTATCGTTGACCTTCAATTTAATCGCATTCAGTTCACACCCGATTTGATGCCTTCAGACATCACCGGTACTGAAGTAATAGAAGAAGACCTATCAACTGGTAAAAGAAATTTCCGGTTTGTAAAGGGTCCTATCTTTGCAAATGTAATCCTTGCCGATGAGATAAATCGCGCACCGCCAAAGACACAATCTGCCTTATTGCAGGCAATGCAGGAGTATAAGGTTACCTATGCGGGTGAGACCTATCCCCTACCCAAACCATTCTTTGTCTTAGCAACCCAGAATCCAATTGAACAGGAGGGGACATATCCATTACCTGAGGCACAACTTGACCGATTTATGTTTACAATAAATATCTCATATCCAAACATTACCGAGGAGATTGAAATTGTCAAAACCACGACCTCAGCCTATGAGGCAGAATTAAAAAAGGTAATTGGTGCGGATGAATTCTTAGAACTTCAGAAGACCATCCGGCGTATGCCGGTTGCTGATGAGATAATAGAGAAGTCTGTAAGACTAATCACCCGGACAAGGCCGGAGACCGCAGGCGCCCCTGATGTTATAAAAAGGTATGTTGCCTGGGGTGCTGGACCAAGGGCATCCCAGTATCTAATCCTTGGTGCAAAGGCAAAGGCAGCGCTTCAGGGTAGATTCTCACCCAACATTGAAGATGTTAGATATGTGGCCCATCCAGTCTTGAGGCACAGAATAATCACAAACTTTACCGCCGAGGCTGAGGGTATAAAATCGGATAACATTATTGATGAACTGCTAAAGGACTTCATTTGAATTACCTTAATCATCTGTAACATCGGGGGACTCCCCGGATATTAAATTTTCTATCACTACCCTCATAACTCTTAAAAGTTAAGCATCTGTGTCATAATTAGTGTTTACCACTTTTTACGACCTGAAACGAATTGAAGGTAACAAAGGGGGTGCAATATAGTCTCTAAATGATTACCCTGCGACAAGTTTGAGAATGTAAGGACTGAACTTTGCACTCCTAAAATTTTCACCAATTAGGTGCAATACCAAATTGTAAATTAATCGCTCCATTCCGATATGCCCTGCATTTTGTTATCCTCATCGCTGGATTCGGGTAATAAAAAATCTTTTTGCTTTACAGTGCAGAAAAAAATCAAATGGAATAATTTAGTTTCTGCTAAATTGCAGTTGCCTGATTCAGCAGGCTCTATAAATAACCCGATAAATTGAGCAACTATACCTATTTTCTCGTCCGACTGAAGTCAGACGCTACATTATAGCACTATTCAAAAAAACTGCAACATAGTATTGACACAATAAATATTTTGTTGTATAGGAATTTGAAAAATTCCTATACAATATAATGAAATTTTTCATTATAGGAAAAAAATGGACAAGATACAT
>CBFGJQ010000131.1:0-3982 GCA_965649095.1 Caldifarciminota bacterium
ATGTCAATGGATGGTGCCGAACCGATTAGGAAAAGTTTATTTTGGGGGTTTCAGGGGAACTCCCCTGATGTATCTTGATTTAAAGCGCATACTTGACAAGCACTTTATTATGGATATAATCTATCATAAAAAGGGGGTATTATGAGAAACAAGTTCGTAGTGGTTGGTCTTTTCTTACTGCTTCTTGCCTTGATAGGATGCGGTAAGAAGACCGATGAGCAGGAACTGTCCGAGGCAGAGAATCTGGTTCAAGGACTCGCAGTTCTGGGAATGATGACCAATGTGGATGCATTCAAAAATCCTCAACACCTGAATGCACCACCTTACTGGGAAGGTCCTTCTGCCTTTAATGTTCCTGAAGAATGGGGCGATTTATACTATCGCTGTGTCCTCAAGTTCCCAATTGACAGTGCTGGGGTTACGATTGATTCCGGACATCTATATCTGATGTTTACGCCAGATATATGGGATAGTGCCCATGCCCAGGACACCGTGACCCAACTGGATATCGGCATCCTTGCTGACAATCGGAATATCTGGTTCCGGGCGGTGGTTGGCATTCCGGACACAACCCATGTCACTGGCGACTTCAAGTGGAACTGGGGTGATACCTGGTATAAATATGCCTTTGATGTAAGCACCATTAATGAATCGGCGAGTATTGATATTACCACATCACCCGATATCAGGCTTTCTGCTCAATTCCGCTTTGCCGCAGATGGTTCAGGCACAACTGAAGAGAACTGGGGCAAGTTTGACCAGACCATATTCGTGAAATTTGAATTCTTTGCCGAGCCTGATACCAATGGCTATGATGGTTATTATATTCTGTTAAGTGAAGGCTGGAAGACACCACACTACTTCAAATTGAATAGATACGAAAGTTAACGACTAAGGGGGGAGTAATACTCCCCCCTCTTTTTTAAGATGTAAAAGAGTTGTCTTGATTTTGTTTCTATTTTGAATATACTCCTCTTATGAAGGACATAATAATATTCATCTCAATTCTGTGTCTCTCCTGTTCAGTAATAAAGGAGCGGCTGGCAATAAAAGAATGCAAATTTACCATCCTCTCGGCCAATGCCTATGATTTTACATTCTCCAATCTGAAACTTGATTTTGAATTGAAAGTACAGAATCCCAATAAGGTAGATGCAACTTTGGACAGGCTTGACTATACATTCTATATCAACCAGACGGATGTCTTTTCCGGAACCACCGGCAAGGGAATAAAGATTCCCGCCGGAAAATCGGAGAAGTTCACGACAACCATCACCCTTGAATATTCAAAGATTGGCGATGCAATTGTTGAGGCACTGAAGTTTAAAAAGGCAGAATATAAAATCAAGGCGAGGGCATACATAAAGACAAGACTGGGTGAGATAAGTTATCCGGTGGAGGTCTCTTTATGAACCGGACACTCTTGATTATAAAACCGGATGCGGTAAAGAGAAATCTAATCGGCAATATCCTGAAGCAGATTTTAGATGCGGGATTTAAGATTATCGGAATGAAGATGGTCTGGCTCAATAAGGAACAGGGTGGTAAATTCTACCAGATTCATAAGGGGAAGGAATTCTATAACTGGCTTGTTGATTTTATATCTTCCGGACCAGTCGTTGTTGCCTGTCTCAAATCTCCTGATGCACCAAAGAAGTTACGTGAGGTTGTGGGGGCAACCGACCCCCAAAAGGCAGCGCCTGGAACAATTAGAAATCTCTATGGAACATCAGTAGGAGAAAATGTTGTCCATGCCTCCGCACCCGATGAAGATCCGGAAAGGGAGATCAGATTCTTCTTTTCAGAACAGGAACTATTTGACTAAAAAAAGGTATTGACAGGTATTAAATTTTGGATATAATTGTTATACTTGAGGTCGCAGTAGTGGTGTCATAACCACCCAGGTGCGGTCAATCCCGAAGGGAGAGTCCGCGCGGCGGCGAGGTTGATAATTTCGTCCGAAAGCGGTTTTCAAGGGGGGCATCCCCCTGAATAAAAATAGAAAGGAGGTGATGGAAAGGCATATATAAAAAGGTGGATTATGGGCTTTGCGGATGTGCCTGGGAACATCCGACGGGTGTCAAACGGGCAATCCGTTTACATCCGTGAAAATCTGTGTTAATTTATTTCTGCTTAGCAGAAAAAGAAAGGAGTAAAATATGAGAAGGTTAATGTTTGTTCCCGTTGCCCTTGCGGCAATGATAATCATTGCCGGTTGTGGCGGTGAGGCGGAGAAGCTTGCCGCCCCGGAGATAACAAAAGTGGTAATGGACCATCAACAAATCACCATTACCTGGCAGCCGGATTCAGCAGTTAAAGCCAGTAAAGATTTCAAGGGGTATTATGTCTACATCGCCACCGATTCAAGCAAGTTGCTGGTTGATGCGGAAACTGCGGAAGATTCACTCAGCCCTGTGAATACAACTGCCTTAACAGAGACTACTTATACCATATCCGACCTTGTAGATTCGTTAATATATTACATTCAGGTAAGGACTGTAAATACCGATGATAAGGTTGGTGAGTATAATACCACAAGACCCTATGTAAAGGCATCTCCCAGACCAGAGTTTACTGCAACAGTGAAGTTTGAGATTGGAACCGGGCCGGACGCTGATTGCGCAATAAGGTTCTCTGATGCCACCCTTATGGCAGATTCAGCAATGGCAAATGGTGGGGCTGATATGTGGGTTGACCACTTTGGAACCGCACCCAATGATACAGTCGCCTTTGACTCTCCAGACCATCATTCTGAATATGGAGTCAATGCACGTAATACCGACTTCGTAAATATTGGACAATATGAGCTTGATGAAGTCTACAATGTGACTACCGAGCCTTCCCAGAATTATGTTGGCGTTGCTGAAGGTGACCTTATAATTGCCAAGACCCAGGATGGCAATTATGTAAAAATCCATGTGGATGCAATAGACAAGACCAACAAAACCGTGACAATTACCTATGCCTATCAGGATAATCCTAATTTCCCATACTTCTCACCCGGAAATTGAGATTAAATTCTAAAAAATAATAGGGGGGCGGCTCTGCCGCCCCCCTATTATCTTTGCTCCTCTATCGGTTCTTTTACTCATTCGCCGCGGCAAATTCCTTCAGCGCCTCAAGGTGTCTCTTTCTGATTTGGGCACCGTAGTCTTCTTTAGGTCTCTGGGCAAGTTGCTCAACACTAAACCAGACAAATTTCGGAGCATACGCGCACCAGAAGAATCCCACCGCATTACCCTTGATATTCCCCTTGACACCGGGTTCCGATTTTGGACCATTAACAGCCTCTACATGAACAATGCCATCGCCCCAGAGGACTGAATCAACATCACTCGGGAATAGGGTGCTGGCACTGATTGTGTATGATGTCCCTTCAATCATTGTATCCAATTCATATTCAAACTCTTCCCAGTTGCCGTTGTTATCAAGGTAGTCGTAGGAAATATAGGCAGTAAGCCAATACCATTGTGCACCTTTGCTCGATTCCCACTCTATAAGAAGGCTATTCCCCTTGTGCAGGACTGTATTCGTATCAGGTTTTGTTATCTTAAATTCCCCAGGAACCGTATCTGTTGCCTCTCCCTTACCCTCACCATAATCAACCTTTAATTTACACTCATCGCCATCATCAAGATTGGTAATTGAACCTTCATACTCAAATCCAGTAGGGGAGAAAGCAGAATAGTCCAGAGGCAGGGTATCTGTATTTATCGTTATCAGCGGAATGGCATTGAATCCATTGTATTTGTATCCTTCAATATAGCATTCCTTTGTGAGTGAATCATAATAATAGTTCCAGGAGAAGTATACCGACCCTATTATTGATGCCCGCTGACCCTTACCACATCCGATATAAAGGAGCAGTGCACACCCAAGCACACATAGCAAGAGTTTTTTCATAAAACCTCCTTTCGCCACCAATTATATATACATTTCAACCTTTGTCAAGCCATTTTCGCCACTTGCTTAAAAATGATAG
>CBFGJQ010000132.1:0-3970 GCA_965649095.1 Caldifarciminota bacterium
CAAGTTGGCGGTGGACTCATAAATGTCCGGGCATGGAGATAGGTCTCGTAGATGTTTAAACAGCCACTCTCCGGCTGTCCAATTGCAGGGTATGTGTCTGCATACACAGTATCAAAATGAACTGGCAAAGTATTGGGGTCAAACTCCTCGTAATACATATTAATTATCACATACAATGTTGGGTCAAGCGGATCGCGCTTATAACTCGGCTGATGCGGATTAGGGTCAGAAACACTAATCAGCGGGAATGCGGTATCTGCCCCACAACCTGCTGGATAAATAACCGCAAAAGCCTTGCCTAAAATAAAAGAATTGGGCAGTTCTGTTGTAATACTAAAGAAACCACTGTCGTCGGTAACGCATTGCTCACTTACATACCTATAGGGAGTACCATTGATTTGATAAGTTATATATATTCTTGCCCTCGCATTTTTAACCGGCTTTTTAATTGCATCTGCTAATAGCCCCTGGTCTTTGTTGTAGAGGTGGTCTTTGAACTTCCAATAACCATCAAATGTCTTAATAAGACGATTATCACCCCTAAAACCAGAACGAGTATCACCATCAGGACGAAAAAAGTTAATACCGCTACCCCCTTTCCACTCTTTCTGAATCTTCAGCTTCTCACTCTCCTCCCATTCCATTAATCTCCCCTCACGCACCGCCTTTAGCCATCCATCCCGCAAATAATACTCAAAAACCCCCTTATCAATCCAGCGCTGATTTAAAGAATCCCATTGTGTAGTCCCCTTCGGAACACCCACTTTGTATTGCTCTGAATGTAATAGTAATGCTAAGGAATCAGTGAGTGCTGGTTCTAATTCTTTCATCATCTTGATAATCCTGCGATTCTCTTCCAATGAAACACGGCTGTGGTCATACCTCCCTATAAATGAGCCATCAATAAAATCATACCGATATTCCACTGGTAACCCCTTCTCATACTCCTCCCTCGTCCCATACTGACCAGTCAGAGAATCAAGAAGATAAAGTACCATTCCCCCGTGAGCGTGTAGATATAAGTTTTTACCTATTATGTAATAAATGAGAACGTTTATATTGATCATTGGCACAGCTCTTTGAATTCGCGTTCTGACTCTAAATTCTCGCCAGCCCTCAGAAGACAAGCCGTGAAAAATGAATTTTTCTTCACTGACAATTTCCAGTGGTTCATTGATGCCGGACGAAAATTTCACACAGTAATCTCCGGACTTCGGTTCAACGCCCGGTTTTAATTTCAACCGATAAACCACCTCAAATACTTCGCCAACTTTAGGGTAATTACCAGTAATATGTAGTTCCTGGTCTATCTCATTTTGCAATGGTGGGCCAGCAGGTTTGGTAGCCTGCCCAATCCCCGCCACCAACACCATCAGCAGCCACACGACTGCTATTTTGTTTATTTTTATGCCTCTCATTTTGCTTTCCTTTGTTTACGCATTGCAAACCATTTGCAATGCATTGTAATTTCTAACTTTGTTTAATTGATTTGATAAAATACAAATCTTTCTTATGCCAAATTTTAATCTAAAATTGAGCGATGTCAACAATAACTTTACAGGGTTCTGAAAAAGTAGGAACAAGCGTCCGTTGTCATGCTGAACTTGTTTCAGCATCTCGTAAAATCGATGGTTTTTGAGACCCTGAAATAAATTCAGGGTGACAAAGAGGACTTTTTCAGAGACCTCCATTAAAATCTCAGGTCTACAATCTAAAATCGCCATTTTATAAAATCCTCAATGACCAGACCAGTGGTGGACTCATAAATGTCCGGGCATGGCGATAGGTCTGGCTTATGTTTGCCGCACCACTTTTCGGTTGGGTAACTACACTGAGCTTGAAGCTATCAACATACATTGTGCCAAAGTCATAAGTATTAGTTCCTGTCCAGATTGTATCAACACCACCTTGTATTCTTGGCAAAAGAAAAATTGTAGTATCTAATGGGTCACGCCAGGTAATGTAAGAAGTCGGTGTCGGGTCAGAGACCTTAATCTTTAAATCTGTTCGTGATGGTCCCCAAAAGTAAATCATTGGATGGGCATAGATATTGATATTTACCGGTACTTCCCAACTTAGAGTGCAGGCAAAACAACCATTTTCATCTCCAGCATCCCTATATGACCAGATTGTCCCTTGACCTGACCAATAAGTTCTAATCCGCACCAGAACACTGCAGATTGGCATATCAACAGTTTGGGTTAAGAGTCCCTGGTCTTTGTTGTATTGGTGCTTTTTGTATCTGAACTGCCCATCCAAGTAAAAATAATCCCACCTCTTTTGCGTGCTATCAGGAGAACCAGGATTATTGCCAATGCTATCGGAATTATCACGAAAAAAGTTGGGATTTAACCCCTGCTCCTTTATTAAAGGCTTCCCCTTATATTTCTCAATTATCTCTTTTAACCATTTCTCTTTTACCTCTTTTCCTGCCCGCTGTCTTTCAAGCCAACCCATTTCCAATAGAAAACGCCAGCGGTCCTCCCAGGTTGTTTTGCCATCACCCATCCCACCCATCAATGCCTGAATCCCATCATAGTGTAAATAGAGCGCTTCCCAATCGGTTAAATTAGGCTCTAATTTCTTCATCTGGGCAATAATTTCTCTGTTTCTTGCCGCACAATCTGGCGATACTGCTTCATTAGTAAATTCACCCGCCGGGTCATACCACCACGAAGCATCCTCCCGTAATCTCTTCTCATACTCCTCCCTCGTCCCATACTGACCAGTCTTGGGGTCGATGAGGAAAATAGTCATCTGGCCCTTCACAGCTACCGGGCCACGAGATTTTCCTTGGAACATTAAATCCACATTGCCATCAATATTGATACGTTCCATAGGTTTCAAAATCCGACAGCGAGTGCGGAATTCTTGCCACTCACCCACTCTGAAACCAGAGAAAAAGAATTTGTCTTCTCCTAAGACATTGATGGCTTCTGACGGTCCACATCTAATCACAGCGCAATAATCTCTCGTAAGATAGTCCTTTATCGGCGTCTCATTTATTTCTTTTATTTTTATACGATAGACCACGTCGAATATTTCGCCAACTTTGGGATAGCCTCCCACTATACGCATTTCCCCTTCAATATAATTTTGGAGAGTCGGTAGTTCTTTACTGATAGCCAGTTCAAACCCTAGAGCTAACACCATCAGCCCTATCGCTGTTATTTTGCTTGTTTTTATGCCTCTCATTTTTGTCTCCTTTGCTTACGCATTGCAAACCACTTGTAATGCATTATGATTTCTAACCTTGTTTAATTGACCAAAACAAATATCTCCCATATCAAATTTTAATCTAAAATCAAGGAATGTCAATAATAACAATCATAAACGATTCTCCCATCTCCCCAAGAGGTTTCTGACACCAATAATTTTATCGCCATCTTTAAATACCCGGGCAACCCTTGGACCAATACCGGATGTAATCTCATAAACAATTGTATTACATCTTTGTGCCAGTTCTTCAATTTTAATTTCAACACCGTTATCTTCACCGAAAAGGGTAACTACATCACCAAGTTGTGCCTGGGGAATATCCGTTACATCAGCCATCAGTAAATCCATACAGATTGTCCCTAAAATCCTTGCCCTTTTGCCATGGCAGAGAATCTCGGCATTGTTGGAAAGTATTCTCGGATAACCATCTCCATATCCTACACTTATTGTTGCAATCCGGCTTCTCCTCTTTGTCCGGTATGTATGCCCATAGCTTATTGGCGTATTGGGGGGAAGAAGACGCAGATTAACAATCTTAGATTTCAGACTCATCACCGGCTTGAGTCCTTTATCATATTCAATCCGGGGAGAAGAGGTTAGTCCATAGAGTGATATACCGGGACGGACTAAATTGAAATGGGAATGGGGATAGCGAAAAATCCCGGAAGAATTTGCAAGATGGATAAATCTAAATCTACCTCCATTTGCCTTTAGGTTTCCGATCAACCTTGAGAACCTTTTAATCTGGTTT
>CBFGJQ010000133.1:0-13358 GCA_965649095.1 Caldifarciminota bacterium
CAGCAAGAATTGTTGTTAGACCTGCCCAGAATGCTATTGTTGCAAGAGTAATCACTGGCGATAGAACAGCAATTAATAATTTTTTTTGTCTTGAAAAAGAATAGAACATCACAAGTAAAGAAAATAAAATAATGACTATTCTCTGACCCGGTGAAGTACCAATGTGCTCCAAAGAAACGGAGGGGTTAAAAAAATTGATTATTATTTGAACATCTAATTTCAATGGATAAGTGATTATGTAACCACCACCGATGATAAAATCCAAGATAGGCACAAATAATATAAGTCCTAATGCAACACTTGCGATTGCTGTTACCCTTTCAATTGTCTTTCTTATTATTAATGAAATAAGTATAACGAGAATCAAAAAGATAGTAAGAAAGAATAGAGGAAAATGGATAAAATACATAAGTAATCCGTTATATGAGAAAGATACATATCCAATACGATGATAGAACTCAAGTATTCCTTCAAAGAAGATTCTCGAAAAAATCCAAGTAAATACAAATAAAAAAGAGCGATGCAAAGGCTGTGATTCAAGAGAATTTATGAGCTGTCTGGCGGTCATCTTATAGAACTTTTGTAATATTCATAAAGAATTCTATCACGCCTTAAATTTTCAATATATCTCTTCCACCTATCTTGT
This sequence comes from Caldifarciminota bacterium, assembly GCA_965649095.1. Classification (GTDB taxonomy): domain Bacteria; phylum Hydrothermota; class Tepidihabitantia; order SM23-42; family JAOAFX01; genus JBDRWI01. Next base: position 647 of record CBFGJQ010000133.1, read on the forward strand.
TGTCTAACCTCTAACCAGGCAGCGATACCCGTAGTCTTAATACTTGGAAAAAAAGGCGTTTTCTTTTAAATACAATTCCCATCATAACGGTATCGAAATATTCCGAAATCTCACCTGGCTGATAGTTTATATTGATTGAATAAAATTGAGGATTAGTATAACTAAAGTTTTTATCCACCACTGAAGATGTTTGGGTAAAGACCAATATCAAAAGTACCATCACATTATTCCTTACTTCTCAAACTTCACTTTTACAAGTTCAAAAATAACACTTTCACCAGATGGTTTGTGATATTCCATAAAAACGAAGCCGTATTCAGGATGGAAATAAAGTTTCAGAACAAATATTCCTATTTTACTCTCTCCTTTGGCATCAACTTGCCAGCAATTGCCAAAATCTCCCATCGGTGTTGAAACATCGGTTTGGCCAATAATTTCGTAACTATTCTTTACACTAAGACCTTCCCATTCATTCCAACCTCCACCTATTTTCAAAATTGATTTCCACTTTTTGCCTTTTTTAAATGGTTTTTGAATTTCAGGAAACGGGGCAAGTTCTGTAAATCTAAAGTCTCCCATGCGTGGTGGATGAATCCAGACCTCTTTAGCATTTTCTATAACACCTGTTGTCTCTCTTCCTTTTGGCTTTTTATATAACCAGTTTATTTTGATTTGTCCAAAAAATCCGCCACCAGGAACTTTAAGTATTACATTCTGTGAATCTACAGTATCATTCTCTGAATTTAAAAAATAAGCCTTATAAGTCCATTCCCTTCCAACTTGAAAAATATCTACGCCACTCACAACCAGTTTACTACCCGGACCTTGACCAAGGCATCCACCAATTGCGATGATTGGAGTCATACAACAACCAAATGAGAGTTTAATCTCTTTCAACCTCTCCTCTTCAAACTTTTCTCTTGTCAATCTTTTCCTGGGCGGCTGGGCAGGAATTGTTTCGGGTTTGCTGAATTTCAAAATTGCTAATTTTCTGCCAAAACCTGCATAGGTGATTCCGTCTTTTGCTGCCAAGGCAGTAAGCGATTCTTTGGTTTGGTAAAAGCCTACTTCCCGGATATTGGTTAAATCAGCAACATCCAGCACCCTTATCCCCCATTGATAATTATCTACGAATAGAAGATTATCACTTAAAATGGGTGTCCGGGTCATCTCTTGAAGCATAAAATAACCTTCTTCTTTAGGTGACGAAGGATTAGAAATATCTATAACTGTTATTTCAAAATAGTCAGCGAGAAAGATTTTGTTGCCTGATATGGTGAACCTCTCCAGCGGGCCATTTGTAAAGTATGATGATAATTTTTTAGGCACTTTAAGATTTGAAATATCATAGATAAATAACCCCTCATCAAAACCAGAAATATAGCAGAAATTATCAGATATTTTAAGGTCAATAATGTATTGAGCAACTTCAATATTAGCCACCTGTCCAATATTTGTCGGGTCGGAGAAATCAAGAATCTGGAGCGAACCTATATGTTCAGCCAAAAATGCACAGTTACCAGCAACATCTATCACATATGCAATATCTGAGACTCTATCCCAGCGAGCAATCTCTTTCAATTCTTGAGATGTCTTATCCAAGATAATCAAACCGAAACCACCTGCTGCAAGGAAGATATACCGATCATTGAGGGTAAAATCGTAGATAGTATCAGGCACTTGGTGGGTGCCAATTATCTGAAATTTCGTAGGCTCCTTTATGTCAATTAACTGCAGAATGTTTCCAGCCGCAACATATGCGATAGAGTCTTCAATTATGATTTTTCGGATACGGCCATTTAACTCCAGCGCGCCTATTGTTTGAAATCCTAATGAATCAGGTTGGACAATCGGACGAGGGGATTGCACCCTTACAACCTTTCCAGGAATCATAAAGGTGCAACCCTTAAAGATTAGGACAGCAATGAAAGATAGCCTAACGAACCAGAATAACCTTTGCGACATCAGAAGTTCCTTGGCTTTTCAATTCAACAAAGTAAATTCCTGCAGGACATTCCCTGCCAAGTTCGTCTTTACCATTCCATATTATATAATGCATTCCGCACGGTTTTAACTCGTTAACCAACTTTCGAATTAGACGACCTGAAGCATCGTAGAGTTTTAGAGAAATGATTCCGTCTATATTTATGCCATAGGTAATTTTCACGGATTTTGATGAAAGACTGGGATTGACTGCGTAGATGCCGAAAGTAACTGAAGCTGTCCTTTTTCCTTCCGAACTCTGTGGTCCTCCACCTTGAGAGATAACATGTATCATACCCCTGGCTGCAAATCCCACGCTATCAGTAAAGGCACCTCTTGCCAAAAATTCAACATCAAGAGGAGGAACTATATTTTTTGCTAAAAGCATCTCTTTAACTGCAGACCCATTGAATTTTACCATGAGGTCTGTAATATCATCGTTATCATAGTCGCCAATTGACCATGGCCCCTCTGCTTCTACAGAAAGGTCTCCAAAGCATAATTCTACAGTAGTGTGGTCTATATCATTAGCCGTGTAAGGCGGTAAAACTTCAATATATCCGGTTACCCATCTTCCCTGACTTTTTAAATTTAATACTTCAGGTTTAAGGGTAAGGTCACCATAAACGCCATATTTGACTGTGAGATGGTCTATTTCTGGCGTAAGTCTAATAGAATAGATACGATAGCCAGCGACATCAAAAGAAGTGTAATCAAAGTTAAGACTCAACACCACACTTTCTGGTGAAGCATATCCAACAGCATTGACGATGTTAAAAGTATCTGAGAGAACAATAGCTAAATAATAATTCCAGTGCGGAGTTGGGCTGAGGTCTATTTCTATCAATTTGCTTTCCGGGTTAACAATATAATTCACAATTTCTACTGAAGCGAAGGGAGACTTTGCTAACACAAAAACATGATTTGGCTGAAGTTGCGAATATCTTGACGGTGTTACTACAATAGATTGAGTTACTCTCGGTTTTACATTAACTAAAAGATTATACGAAGAAATAATATCATTATCTATTAAGGTGACTGTGTCAATATTAGCGAAAAGGCGATAATAACCCGGCTCAACCACAAATTGAGGATATCGGTGAGTTGGTTTCTTAAAATTTATGGCACTTATTATAGAATATAACTGTGGAAGATAGAAAGGAAGGGGTATATCACCATCATTGATACTGGACAATCCAATTGCGCCTTTATCCTCATCGATCTTTTCGAATATGGCTTTAATTATCACCGGTGACCAAATCTCGTAGTCTGCACCAACTTTTATGTAGTAACCACCGTCTCCAACCCACACAAAATGGTCCTCTGTCCATTTACCGTATAATTCCGGATATCTTCCCACACCGGGGAACTCTTCCTCGACCACACCATCTGAGATAAATAATTTCGGCTCTTAACCGCTTAGTGTGGAAGAAAGGCAGAACCTTAGACCCTTCAAACCACACTCCGCCGCGCATTATGGCGGATTAATTCCACGGTGCCCCTTGTCCGATAAACTCCAATCTCTTTTTCGTCCAGGTTCTCAAACCTCTCTAAAATCTTTACCACTCCCTTTCAGACTCAAGAACAGGCACCTAACCAGTCCTGAACTTGTTTCAGGATTTCAAAGAACAATCTTGCCAATTATATCCATAAATTGGCAATTGTCAAGGGTTCAGTTTGAGGTTGCTGAAAAAGTCCTTTATTTGTGCTTCTGGTTCATTAATTCAAGATGTCATTCCGAACTTGTTTCGGAATCTCAAGAGATGCTGAAATAAATTCAGCATGACAGGTTGCTCTAATAGACTTTTTCAGCAACCTCAATTTGAGACCCCCTGAAAACCCCCGCTATACCGCAAATCTGCTCTTGGAGCAGAAGCCTTCTTCACATCGCCTTTCCTGAATATCTTGTCCTTTTCTTTATTATAATGAAAAATTTCATTATCAGGTAATAGGAATTTTCCAAATTCCTATTACCTTAAGATACATCAAGGGAGTTCTCCTGAAACCCCCAGCGATGCTCCATCTCCCCTCTGAGGGAATAAATTTCTACTCGCTGAATAGTATGCGGGCAATTTCAATCTTTAATTCATCACGGATTAATTCCACAATCACATCTAAGGAACCGAGATAGGTATTCTTGCCCCTTTTTATAATAACACCCCCGGTGATTTCATCGTCCGTGGTTATCTTGAAATTCAATTCTTCTTTTTTTATAAATTTTTCAATATCTGAACCGTATCTCTTTAAATCGCTGGCTGAAAGATAGAGTTCACCCTCAGTCTGTCGGCTATTTTTTATTAACCCTTTTAAAAAATCCAAATAATCTTTCTCTTCTGGCAATCTCATCATTGCCTCTTTTATTATCCCATTTATCACCTCTTCCATCTCCGCGGTTAATCTTCTGTTCTGTGCCAATCTCTCCCTTGCGACACTTTTTAAGGTCTCTCTCCTTTTGAAATCTTCAATCTCCTGCCTCAAGCGCTGTCGCTCTGCCGAGAGTCTATCTTCATAATCCTCTTTTATCTTCTCGGCTTCTAATTTATATTTCTTGAGTATCTCCGCTGCCTCTTCTTTTGCCTGTTCAAGGATCTTTTCTATGACATCTTTCATCTTAAAGTTTCATTCCGACAAGGCTCAGGATGGTCACAATCAGACCCAAAACTGCATATATTTCAACCAGGATTCCATAGATGACTGCCTTTGCGGATTCCTGGGGTCTCTTTGCTACCATCTCAACCCCGGCCGTGCAGACCTTTCCCTGCCAGATTGCCGAGACAAGGCCGGCCAGTGCTACAGGCATACAGGCAAAGAATAGCTGTAGTCCCTGCCAGAGCGAGATTGCAGGGACAGAACCGCCCAAAAGCCCAATCTTTGATAATAAGAGAAACGCCCCCAGGAATCCATAGAAGCCCTGGGTTCCGGGTAATGCAACAAGAATTAAAAGTTGCCCGAACTTCTCAGGGTCTTCGCTCAAGACCCCATTTGCTGCCTGGGCGGTATAACCGATTCCAATTGCCGAGCCAATCCCGGCCAAAATCGCTGCAAGCGCCCCGCCCGCAATGGCGATTGCCAGTCCTAATGGGTCAGCCATAGAACCTCCTCTATTTAATCTCCACATACTTTGTCTCTATACCGAAGGGTCTAAACATCTTACCGCCACCGGTATAAAATCTACCAAAGAATTCAATGTAGTGTAGGCGCATGGTATGGATAAAGCCGCCAAGACTATTGATGAGGATATTGAATGAGTGCCCACCAATCAAGATCAAGACCATAAGAACTATACCGATTGCTGGGATATCCTTCACCATCCAGGCAATCTTATTTACCGTCATTGCAATACCACCGGTAACCATACCCAATGCCATTAACCGGACATAGGAGAGGATATTACTTACAAAGGATGTGATACCGTATAAGTTATAAATTCCCCAGGCGACCCGAGCGAGAACCTTTCTTGTATATCTCATCCTCACAACACTAATGGCAAAGAGGGCGAAGAGGAAGTATTTAAAGAATGGGGGTAGAAACTTTACGAGTAAGCCGAGAATGAGAAATAGAATGAGGCTCCATAAGACCTGGTCAAAAATGGGAACCTTGCCACTCCGATTTGAGAATAGGACTATACCAATAATAGCCAGCAATATGAAAAGCTTAACCAAACTGGCCTTCAAGACTGTAAAGTATAAAGGTAAACATATGATCAGGATTAGCCAGGTAAGGTTTTCAAATACGGCCCGGGCATACTCCTTATTGCGCAGGTCGTCATAGACCTCAATCAATACACCAAGCAAGATATGGATATAGCCAAGTCCGAGCGAGAGATAAAAGAAGGGCATTGGATTTTTAAGCGGGTCAAAGAGCATAAGTTTTCCTTTAAAATCGGTCAAGAATTTTATTCCGATAAGGTCAAAGAGGTCTCCAGCCCAGCCCCCGACAATGCTTCCGGTGAAGATTGTAGTAATACCGCCGGCAAAGAGAATCCACAAAAGGCTTCTGTCCCCCTTTACTCTTTTTATCAAGAATAGGGAGAGTAGACTTAAAAAGATTCCATATATTGCATCGGTCAGGCAGAGGGCAAAGAAGAGAGGAAAGAAGAGGGCAATGAAGGGGGTCGGGTCAAGCTCTCTACTTTCCGGAATACTATATAACCGGAGGAGCATCTCATAGGCAGAACTCCACCAGGAATTTTCTATCGCGACCGGTGGCTTCTCATCCGGCCCGGGCTCAATCTCCTCAAAGATTGCAAACCTTGCTCCCCTTACAATCTCGGAGAGTCTCTTTAAGTCCTTCTTCTTTACCCAGCCGATGATATTTACGGTCATAACCGTTTCAGGAAGGCTTAAAAGGGTCTCGGCTCTTTTGAATTCATTATAGATATGGTCATAGGCAACCTGGAGTTTAAAGAGCTCTTCGGATAGAGACTCCTTCTCTTGCTCCAGCTTCTCTAATCTCTCTTTTAACCTTTCAATCTCGGAATTGAATCTCGCTAAGAGAATGGCTGGTCTTTCATCGAAGCGGGGGAATTCTACAATCTCAATTCCCAACTCTAAGAGCCTCTTTTTGAATTCCGGAAGGTCTTCAGTCCGGATATAAAAGAGGGCATAAATCTTGTGCTCCATAGTATTAACCTCTTCAAGGGTATGTGAAATATCCCGGATCTTATTTAAGACCTCCTGATACCTCTCCTTTGAAGGGATCGCCACCGCTACAGCACTCACTCGCTTAAGGTCCTTCAAACTCCCAAGTTCATAATCCAACCTCTGCCAGGGTTCAAGGATTTTAACCAATTCCTTTAAATGTCTCAATCGGTCTTGAATCTCCCCCTCTTCCCTTCTGTTTCGTGAAAACCTTTCCCATATCCCCTCCAGATCAAAATTCCTTCCGATTTTGTCAAACTCTTTTAGGGTAATCATTTGCTTCAGATTAACGAATGTCGCAAGGGGATCCCTCTTTCTATATGCCCTAAGATGGTCTATCATCTCCTTCAAATGCCCTAAGGCATCCGAGGATTTAACGGTAGACTCCTTCAATTCCGTAATATGAATAACCCCTGCCTGCTGGAGTCTGGAAAGGAATTCTTCTTTTATCTCCTTCAGGACGACTATTATTACCTTCTGGACACCGACGACGGCCATTTCAGTATTATCTCCATAGCCCTCTTAATCGCTGATTCCCGATTCTTTATTGACAATTCCTTTAATTTCATAATTCTCTCTCCATATTCCTTCTCCATCCCCTTTATCCGTTCGGCAATATAATCTTTTAAATTTAATATCTCAATCTCCCTCAGTCTTTCACCTTCCCTTATTACCTCTCCAAGCCTCTTTTCATATTCACCTCGAACCTCTTGGAGAAGTTCCATACCTTCCCTTTCCGCCCTGCTCTTTAACTCTTCTGCCTCCTTCTCTGCCCTTTTAATCTCTTCTAAGATACCCATTTTATAAGGCACCCCCCTGAACAATCTCTTTTACTCTCATTAACCTTGTCAATTCTGAACGTTCAATCTCATTTAGTTTCAAGGTTATAAACCTGATCGTCTCTTCAATTGAAGGTATGAGGATAAACTCCAGGGCATTTACCCGGCGTCTTGTCTTTTCAATCTCAATTGCCAAGATCTCTAAGGATTTCTCCATTTCCGCCAGTTCAATCAAGCGGTCAAGTAGTTTATCAATGCGGATGAGGGCGAGGTCAAGGTCTCCGCTTGTAGATAGGAATCCATAACTAACTATCCTGCCCTTTATTATCTTCTTAAACTGGGGAATTCTCAAGTTCAAGATTCTCTGTGTCTCCCCCTCAATCTCAACCACCTTATCTGAGCTAAGGAGTGCCTCTTCGGTTGCATTAATGGACTGTTTACTGGCGGCGAAGTAGAAGTAGGCATAGGCAGCATCCAGTTCCCTTTCAATCTCAAGCCTCAGGTCTTTAATACGATAGATCAATTCAAGGATCTTGCGCATCAGTTCGTCCTGTTTGTCCTTTAATAGTTTGTGCCCCCTCCTTGCCACGCCAAGCCGCCGCTTTAGTCCTAAAAGTTGCATACGGGTCGGGGGTATCTCCAACTTCATATTGGTTCTGCCCTGTCGTAGTATCTCTTCAAATATTCATCCCTCACCCTCTTCATCTCCACCCTGGGAACAGTGCGCAATAACCTCCATCCCAGATCCAGTGTCTGCTGGATACTCCTATCCTCATACTCCCCTTGATTTATATAATACTCTTCAAATTTTTCGGCAAATTTCAGATATACCCTGTCCAGTTCTGATAGCGCTGCCTCGCCAAGGACCACCGCCAACTCCTGTGCCTCCTTTCCCCTTGAATAACAGGCAATCAGTTGATTGAAGAGGTCGGCGTGGTCTTCTCTTGTCTTACCCTCTCCAATCCCTTTATCCTTTAATCGGGAGAGGGACTGCATCACATCAACCGGGGGGATGATCTTTTTTCTATGCAATGCCCGTGAGAGGATAATCTGCCCTTCTGTAATATATCCGGTAAGATCCGGAATTGGATGGGTCTTATCATCCTCAGGCATTGTGAGGATGGGGATTAGGGTGATTGAGCCGGGCTTGCCCCTAATCCGTCCAGACCGTTCATAGATTGAAGCCAAATCCGTATAGAGATAACCTGGATAACCCCTTCTCCCCGGAATCTCCTTTCTTGCGGCTGAGATCTCCCTCAGGGCCTCAGCATAGTTTGTCATATCAGTAAGTATGACAAGGATATGCATCCCCTTCTCAAAGGCAAGGAATTCGCTAACTGTAAGGACAACCCTGGGTGTGGAGATCCTCTCAATTGCCGGGTCATCGGCGAGGTTCAAGAAGAGGACAACCCTCTCAAGTGCGCCCGAGTTGGTAAAGTCATTTATAAAAAAATTTGCCTCTTCAAATGTTATACCCATTGCCCCAAAGACGATCCCGAATGATTCCTCCTCCTGGAGAACCTTTGCCTGACGGACAATCTGGGCCGCAAGCCGATTATGGGGGAGCCCGGAACCTGAGAATATCGGTAGTTTCTGCCCTCTCACCAGTGTATTTATTCCATCTATCGCGGAGATCCCGGTCTGGATGAATTCATTGGGATAGTCCCTTGCCGTGGGATTTATCGGTGCCCCATTTATATCCAGTAAGACTTCAGGAATAATCTCGGGACCACCGTCCCGGGGCCTTCCCAGTCCATCAAAGACCCGACCGAGCATACTTATTGAGACACCAATCTTTAATGTCCTGCCGAGGAATCGGACACGGCAGTGGGCGATGTCAATTCCGGTGGAGCCCTCAAAGACCTGAATCAATGCCCTATCTCCATCCAATTCGAGAACCCTCCCCCTCTTCTTCTCACCGGTGGCAGTAAATATCTCAACCAGTTCCTCATACTTTGCACCACTCACCCCTTCCACCAAAAGTAAAGGTCCGCTCACTGAGGCGATACTCTGATATTCTTTAATCATTCTTTACCCTTTAACTTCTTAAACTCCTCAACTATCTCGTTCTTTAACTGGTCAATCTTGTGGAGTTCAGACTCCGCCAGATACTTCATTCGGCCGATCTTTTCCCTTACCTCCATAGCGGTGATACCCTTGAGGGGAACTCCCTCCTGCAAGGCAACTCTTGCTTCTTTATAATAAAAGAGGCAGAGGTCAAGCATCTTGAACTGTTTGAGGAGAGAAGAGTAGGTATCAATCTCATGGAAGGCATTCTGATGGAGGAAATCCTCCCTTATTGACCGGGCACCCTCAAGGAGGAGGCGGTCTTCGGGAGAGAGTGCATCAATCCCGATTAGCCTCACTATCTCCTGCAACTCTGCCTCCTGTTCCAGGAGGCGCATTGCCTCCTTTGAAAGGTCGGCAAAGCCCCGGGCAACATTATCAAGGTCATCACGAAGTTCATCAATATAGAGGGAATAGGAGTTGAGCCAGCTTATGGCTGGAAAGTGGCGTTGATAGGCAAGCCGGTCTTCAAGACTCCAGAAGACCTTCACAACCCTCAGTGTTGCCTGGACAACCGGGTCAGAGAGGTCCCCACCCGGTGGCGAGACTGCACCAATCACACTCAAGGCGCCCTCCCGTTCGGGCCTACCCAGTGTCCTTACCCTGCCTGCTCGCTCATAAAACGAACTAATCCTGGTGCCGAGATAGGCCGGGTACCCCTCTTCACCGGGCATCTCCTCCAATCTTCCGGAAATCTCCCTCATTGCCTCAGCCCATCTTGAGGTAGAATCGGCCATCAATGCTACAGAATAACCCATATCCCGAAAATACTCAGCGATGGTTATTCCGGTATAGACCGATGCCTCCCTTGCCGCAACCGGCATATTTGAGGTATTTGCGATCAGAATCGTCCTCTTCATAAGGGGCTCACCACTCTTGGGGTCCTTCAATTCCGGGAATTCCAGGAGCACATCGGTCATCTCATTACCCCTCTCCCCGCATCCGACATAGACGATAATCTCGGCATCAGCCCACTTCGCCAGTTGGTGTTGTATCACAGTCTTACCTGAGCCGAATGGTCCGGGACAGCAGGCAGTTCCCCCCTTGGCAATGGGAAAGAATGTATCAATGACCCTTTGCCCGGTAGAAAGGATTACACTCGGTGCCAGCCTTTCTCGGTAGGGTCTGGGTAAACGAACCGGCCAGCGCTGAAGGAGGGTTAGTTCCCTCACACCATCATTCGCCTTTAGCCGACATATTGTATCTGTTACTTTGAATCTGCCGCCTTTTATCTCTTTAACTATACCCTTTGTATCGGGTGGAACCATAATTTTATGGAGAATCAGTGTCGTCTCCGGGACTTCACCGATGATATCCCCGGGATTTACAAAATCACCCTCTTTAACCAGGGGTATGAACTCCCACTCCCTTTCCCGATTCAATGCCGGTATCTCAATTCCCCTTATGATTAGGGGCCCAGCCCTCTCCCTGATTATGTCCAAAGGCCTTTGAATACCATCATAGATTGATTCAATAAGTCCGGGCCCGAGTTCTACATAGAGGGGCTGGTTGGTGAGGAAGACCGGGTCGCCCGGACCAATCCCCGTTGTATTCTCATAGACCTGGATGGCAGCACTATCGCCCTGAAGTCCTATAATCTCACCGATAAGCCTCTCTTCGCTTACCCGCACAACATCAAACATCTTTGCCCCCGCCATCCCTTCCGCAACCACAAGCGGTCCTGAGACCTTTACAATCTTACCTTGCCTCATAGCTGGTCTATGAAGATGTCCGCACCTGCTGCCTTTTTTATTATCCGTCTGATTCTCTCAATACCTAACTTTGTCTTTCCACCACCAAAGGAGAAGGGAATAAGACAGGGGAATGTCTCGGCTTGGAATCTTTTTATTATCTCATCAAGTTCACCCAGAAACTCATCGGAAAAGAAGAGAACCCTTATCCCCTGATTTATAAGTTCCTCAACTACCCTCTCTCCCTCGCCCTCCTTTATATAACAGACCATTACCCCGGTTGCAAGAAATGGCAGGACATCCTCCTTCTTACCTATGATAGCAATATTGCTCTTCTTCAAATCAGTCCCAGACATCGGGTATGCCCTCCTTTATGTAGGATAGCGGGAGATTCTTGAGCCGGCCAATATAGACCTGTCTTAAGCATTTAATCTCCGCCCTTTTATAGTGAAAATACCCAAATAGAGGTTCCACACCGAAGGTATAGAATCTTGCCTGTCTTAAGAAGCCCAATCTCTTCTCTTCAATCATCCTTTCTAATTTAATAAAAGAGGGCTCTCCTTCAAAAGACTTGACTGCCCTCTCAATGAGACCTCCATAGGGTGTATTACGAAAAGACCTGATGACTGCCTCATTTTCTTTGTCCAGGTCCTGGTCTTTACCTAAAATCTCAAGGAATCTCTCTTCAGGGATCGTTCCATATTCTATAAAGACTTTACTAAATATCTCAAGGGGATCTTCAAACTGCCTTACCCTGAAGAATGAACGGATATTCTCAAGGTCAAAAGAGAGTTCATAAAACCTCAAGAAAAATTCGGAAAGTCTTGCATTTTCATATAGTCTCCGGCAGAGAATCCTGTCCAGGGTTGTTGCGAAGATGAAGTTATCTTTATGTTCAATATATTCATCAATTGCCATTTTTATTTCATCCCACGATTCTACCTCTTCGGTGGAAACAGGATATAATAGCCTTTTCGGTCCATTCTTCAACCTTACCTTCAGGTTATGAATTGCCTCCGGCCAATCAAATGCCCTCTTCACCTCAATGTGGAGGCAGTATTTATTAAAAAAATTTCGTTCCTCACCTTCTACTTTATCCAATATCTCCAGAAAACTTGATTCACCACCATAGGCCGAATCGGATAGAATCGTCCGGTAACTTGATAAATCCGCCTCAATAAGTCTATCAAAATGGCTCTTTTTTAAAAGCCTTGCCTCCTTTGCCCGCACAATCCCATTGACAAAGGCATAACGAGTATCATCCGTCCCTTTAATCATTAAGGACTTAATTATATCCTAAAAATCCCCATTGTCAATGATGCGCACTCCCGACCGGTCTTGAAGGATTTTGGAAGTAATCAGGTTGTTGAAAAAGTCTGAAATGGACAATTTTAGGACAAAAACTTTAGAAAAACTCTTGAAAAATCAAGACCTTTGGGGTACTATTTCCCCCAGAAGACTAAATCAACATCCTGAATAGTTTAGAGGCTGTGTCGCAATTCAAAAATTTGCTAATTTGTAGCGGTTTGACCCATGATTTATATCAGGGCAA
>CBFGJQ010000134.1:0-3928 GCA_965649095.1 Caldifarciminota bacterium
AAAATTGTTGTGGGACCTATTGGCTTTATCCTGCCCCTTTATAATCACATTGACAGATTCTTGCCCAAAAACTGGTCAGGGGAGGTCTCTGCCATTGGAATAGATTTTTAAATTCTTATTCACTGGTAGGGGAGGGGAAAGTATAAAAATCAGTCGGATTGGTTTGTTAGAATATTTAGGGAAAGTTCGTGAGGCAGTTACAATTGAGGTAGCATGTATCAAGGAGGATGCCCGATCTTTTCTAAAAAATTTTCTCGGTAGGATAAATTGGGTATTAAATAGAAGAATAATGTATTATAAATTCCAAATTTTTGCACTGCAAACATCATCCGGCGAATTATTGAATCCCAGGAATAGAAACTATCTCTCAGTAGTTCCATCCATGAATATAAGTCATTCTGATTGACATAGTTAAGTTTTACTACTGGCATCCACCGGTCATAAAGGGATAAGTCTTTTACAATCAACTTTTTTCTTTCATAGCGGTTATAAGTTTCGGTGAACGGCAGGGGTGTCTGGGCAGATATTTCAACGAAGTCAAGTTTTAACTTAATCAAAAATTTTATCAAATTACGATAGAATTGCTGGTTCTCGCCTTCAAATCCCAAAAGAATCTTGGCACCGATGGCAATTCTATGTCCATGTAGCATACTCACTTCGTGTTCCTTTTCTTTAACAAATTCCTTTTCATCTATTCTCTTTACCAATTCATCACCGAGCCAGTCCTCCTTTATATAGATTATCCTTACTCCATTTTCCCGCAATTTGGGGAAAACCTTTTGGTTTTTAAAGATAGTGCCCTTCGTCTGGAATATCCACATCTTTTTATAGAACCAGCATCTATCAAGGATTTCCATGGCGTAATCAACATCAGCAAGAAAGTCATCATCCATAATATAGATTACCTTCCGGGTAAGTCGGAAGACCTCGCGGGCTACCTCTTTTGGTTCCCACCGGTAAATTGAATTGTAATAGACACTTTCGTAACAGTAGTCCCTAAATTTTTTAGCACACTGACATCCAAACTGGGTGCGGAGCTGGGAGAGCAATGGTGTAAATCCGTATCTTAGTTCGGCCTCTCTGTTTACATTGAATTCCGAAGAGGAGAGATTATTTTCATAGACTGATGCCGGTTTGCCCCTTTTAAGGTCATTGAGGATAGTCTGCCAGAGGGGAGCTATGTCGCCCCTTACCACCGTGTTGAATATCTTCTTTGCCTCATCAGGATAAAGTGTCGGATAGATTCCATAACCGATAGTTTCAATCCTCCTGTTCCATTCTTTTTTGATTGTTGTGGCAACATAGTGGGCAAGATTCAAGGGTGTATTGACCACCAGTACATCCGGCAAGAATTCGGGCTTTGGCTCAATTCTTTCATCATAATAATAAAATTCGTGCCCCGGTGATAAATAAGAGAGGCGCAGTGCATCATAGTTTGGCCTTCTGAAGAAGGCACTTCCCTTGATTGCGGTAAACGGTTCATACCTTTTTTGGGCTGAGACCGGAAAGTAAAAGAGAATCTTCATCTTGTCAGGTCATTAAATGTCACATAGACGATGAGTAAGAGGAGGATGGTATAGCCGACCTGCTGGATGAGAAGTCTTGTCTTACGCGTGAATCTCTTTTTTCTTATCCCTTCAATAAGGGCGATAATTATGTGCCCGCCATCAAGCCCGGGAATCGGGAAGAGATTTACCAGCCCGAGATTGATGGATATAATACTCAAAAGGCCTAAAAGATTTTCAAATCCCCAGCGTGCGGATTCACCACTCAGTTGGGCAATTGCAATTGGACCACCCAGCGCCTTTCTTGAAATCTTCCCTATTAAAAGTTGATAGAGGGTCTTCAAGGTCAAAACGATAATTTCACCGGTTCTGTTGACGGCCATTACCACTGCCTTATGAATAAAGATATGATGCCGTGCCATGTGTATCATCACGCCGATCTGCCCCACCGTATCTTTAAGGATTGGGTCGTAGGAGGGGAGGGGTGTAATTATTGCCTCTCTTATTTCACTTTCTTGTTGCCAGGTAAATGTGAGGGGGATATTCTTTGAACTGCGAACACGGGTAACAAAATCCTCCCAATCATAGACATCCTCACCATTGATCTTCAATATCCTGTCCTTCGGTTTCATTCCCGCACGGTCGGCCGGACCACCAATCTTCACGGAGCCAATCAAGGCGGGAACTTTTGGATTTATACCCAGGGAGTCGCTCGGAATTAAGCAATCCTTTTCTAAAATCTCACCGTTTCTCTTTAGGGTTAATTTTACATTCTTACCGATATTTCCCTTCAAGAGGGCAGTGAATTCATCCCACGAATCTAATTTCTCTCCATTTAAGGCAATCAGGGAATCACCACTGCTAAGACCGATACCTTCCCCATAACTATCTTTGTCCACTTTGACACTCAAATAAGGATTGACATATACTCCAAATAGAGTATAGACAAAAAATAGCACAACAATTGCCGAGATTAAATTGGATACCGGCCCGCTTAAGACAACAAGAACCCGATGCCAGATTGGGACATCATAGAATCCCAAATTATACTCTTCATTTATTGAGGTTTCATCGGTAATTTCCCTTCTCTTCAGCAGGGGCATTTCGCCTTCGTCTTCACCCGCCATCTTGACATAACCACCCACCGGAAAGTAGGCAATACGGAAGTCAGTCTCACCGATTTTTCTTTTTATAAGGGGAGGTCCAAAACCAATAGAAAATTTTTCCACGGGAATGCGAAATATCTTTGCTAAAAGGAAGTGTCCCAACTCATGGATCGTTACCGAGAAGGCAATGATAAACAAAAAGGCGATGATGGTAATAAATATCACAATGCCTCCTTATTTTTGATGATATTCCTGACATATTCCCTTGCCCAGTTCTCGGCGGAGAGATAATCTTCAATATTCCCCTGGGAGGGCTGGTGTGCCGCCATTGTCTTTTTTATGGTCTTTATAATCTCAGTAAATTTTATTCGCTCCGCAAGGAATTGCCTTACTGCCTCCTCATTCGCACCATTTAGAACTGCCGGCATACTCTTTCCAATCCTTAGTGCCTCATAGGCAAGTTTCAGTCCCGGAAACTTTCGGTAGTCCGGTTTTTGAAAATTTAGTTTTTTAATACTGCCTAAATTTAACTTCTTAACAAGCGAAAATGTCCTTTTGGGGGCGGTAAGGGCATATTGAATTGGCAATCTCATATCAGGAACTGACAATTGGGCCAGGCAGGAACCATCAACAAATTGAACGAGTGAATGGCATATCGCCTCCGGATGAATCAGGACCCTTATTCGCTGGTGGGGAAGTCCAAATAGGTAATGTGCCGCAATAACCTCAAGCCCCTTATTCATCATTGTTGCCGAATCAACCGTTATCTTCTCTCCCATCCTCCACACCGGATGATTTAAGACATCCCTCTTGGTAACATTTTTTACTGGCTTATTCAAAAACGGACCGCCACTTGCCGTCAGAATAATTGCCTCCACATCTTCAATACTCCTCCCTTCAAGACACTGATAGATTGCGGAGTGTTCACTATCCACCGGTATGAGCTCACTTTTGTATCTTTTTATCAAATCCATTATAATTTCCCCAAAACTCACCAGGATTTCTTTGGTGGCAAGACAGATTCTCATTTTTTTCTTTATCGCTTCAATTACCGCATCTATTCCAATGGCACTGGCGAATGCCGCAAAAAATATTTCCGCATCGGTCTGTCTGACCATCTCCAATAACCCATCCTCACCACAGAATATCTTTATTCTACTTAGGGCTCTTTTGAGATAAATGTAGTATTTATCATTAAATATTGCGACCGCTTTCGGTTTTAATAAAATCGTCTGCTGGAGCAATTTTTTATAGTTGGAGTAGGCAGCCAGCGCTACAATCCGGTAGTCGGGTAGATTGTTAATTACCTCAATCGTA
>CBFGJQ010000135.1:0-3919 GCA_965649095.1 Caldifarciminota bacterium
AAACCGCAAAACGATACGGGCGGCCACGACGGAAAACGTAAGACGATGCCTTTAAAATATGATTGGCTCGCGATATACACCGAAGACCTCTTTTAAAGTATTGCACATTTCACCAAGTGTAGCATAGGCACGGACACACTCAAGAATTCTCGGCATTAAATTCTCACCATTTTCTGCTGCCTTACGCAAATCCTTTAATTTTTCTTTGACCTTCGCGCTATTACGTTCTTTTTTAACTTTTTTGAGATTTTTAATCTGTTCAACTTCAACCTCCGGTGGAATCTTTAAAATTTCTATGTCAGGTTTTTCTTCTTCTTCAAAGATATTGATTCCTACATGATATTTCTCTCTCTTCTCAATTGCTTGTTGATATTCATAGGCGCTGCGTGAGATTTCTTTCTGGAAGAATCCCTTTTCAATTGCGGGCAGAACACCACCGAGTGCGTTGATCTTTTCAAAATATTCATATGCTCGCTTTTCCATCTCATTGGTCAAATATTCAATATAGTAAGAACCACCGAGCGGGTCTATCACATTGGCAACACCGGTCTCATAGGCAATCAGTTGCTGGGTTCTCAAGGCAATCTTTACTGCCTTTTCTGTAGGTAAAGCATAGGTTTCATCCATTGAATTTGTATGGAGTGATTGTGTTCCACCGAGGACTGCGGCAAGTGCCTGAAATGCGGTTCTGATAATATTGTTTTCTGGCTGTTGGGCGGTCAATGTGCATCCCGCAGTCTGGGTATGGAATCTCATCAACCAGGAACGGGGGTCCTGGGCATTGTATTTCTCACGCATCGTCTTTGCCCAGATTCTACGCGCAGCACGATACTTTGCTATCTCCTCAAAGAAATCAAGATGGGAGTTGAAAAAGAAAGAGAGCCTCGGAGCAAATTTATCAACTGACAACCCTGCTCTTATCCCATATTCTACATAGGTAAATCCATTCGCCAGTGTGAAAGCGAGTTCCTGAACTGCGGTAGCACCTGCTTCACGGATGTGATAACCAGAAATTGATATCGTATTCCATTTCGGAACATTATCAGAACAGTAGGCAAGGATGTCGGTGATTATCCTCATTGATGGTTCAGGTGGATAGATCCAGGTCTTCTGTGCCTGGTATTCTTTCAGCATATCATTTTGTATTGTTCCGGTAAGCATATGGGCAGGCACACCCTGTTTTTCACCTACTACAATATACATTGCAAGCAGCATCGCTGCGGGTGGATTTATCGTCATTGAAGTTGAAATCTTATCAAGGGGGATACCGTCAAAGATAATCTCCATATCCCTTAATGTATCAACCGCAACCCCACATTTGCCGACCTCACCATGGGAAAATGGGTCGTCAGAATCCCTTCCATAAAGCGTTGGAAAATCAAATGCTACAGAAAGTCCGGTCTGTCCCTGTTTCAACAGGTACTTGTATCGCTTATTTGTATCCTTTGGGGTCCCCATTCCTGAAAATTGTCTCAT
The DNA here is from genome assembly GCA_965649095.1 of Caldifarciminota bacterium. Classification (GTDB taxonomy): domain Bacteria; phylum Hydrothermota; class Tepidihabitantia; order SM23-42; family JAOAFX01; genus JBDRWI01. Next base: position 1,477 of record CBFGJQ010000135.1, read on the forward strand.
CGTCCAGAGCCTGCCCCGATACATCGTTGTTTGAACGCCACGCGTAAAAGGATATTCACCGGGATAACTGAGGTCACGTTCATAAATGAAATCTGTAAGGTCATCCGGAGTATATAACGGCTTAAGGGGGATGCCCGAAATTGTAGTAAATTTAAAATCGCGCTCTTTACAGGTTTTATATTTCTCTTCCCACTTCTCTTTGTTTAAATTATTCATCGCACCTCCTCGGATATATCAAATAAAAGAGTAAAATGGCTCAAGAAGTCTTTCATCTCCCAATTAAAGTTTTAACTAACTTCTTTCCGACTTTATAAGGACTCAATTTCCGCTCAATAATATCTTCAGCGAACTTATTAAGTTCTTTATCATTAATAACAGATTCACGTAAATGTCTCTTTATTTCTGTTTCTATATATTCGTGAATCTGATTTAAAATTCGCAATTTCCTAATTCTTCTTAATTCCCCGCTGGTTTCAAGATAATCTTCGTGCATCTTTAATGCCTTAACAAGTCCGTCAATACCGATTTCATCGGTTGCAATAGTCTTCAATATAGGCACGCGCCATAAAGTCTTAGGCCTCAAATCAAAGGCAAATTTCAATTCAGTCAAAAGCGTATCGCTCCCTTCCCTATCGCCCTTGTTTACTACAACTATATCCGCAATCTCTAAAAGTCCTGCCTTCATCGCCTGTATTGAATCGCCCGATTCAGGAACAAGCACAACAATTTTTGTATCACAAACCTGGGCAATATCAAGTTCTATCTGTCCGACGCCGACAGTCTCAATCAAAATATAGTCCATTCCTGCCGCATCAAGAACCAATGCTACATCTTTTGTCTTCTTAGAAAGGCCACCAAGACTGCCGCGTGTTGCCATGCTGCGAATAAAGACATTCTTATGGAGTGCTAAATCACCCATTCTGATTCTATCACCAAGAAGTGCCCCGCCAGAAAAGGGCGAAGTTGGGTCAACCGCGATGATTCCAATCTTAAAATTTTCTTTCAGCAGCACCTTTGCAATCACATTCACAAGGGTTGATTTACCCGCACCCGGTGGACCGGTAATACCGATATGGAATGACCTGCCTGTATAAGGATAAATCTTGTCTAAAATTTCATATCCGGTGTCATTCTCAACCTGAGTTATAAGTCGGGCAATGCTTAATTTATCCCCTTTTAAGATATTTTTAATTAAGTCCATAATGTTTGATGAGCAAAATTATATTTGCTGTGCGATGCATTCCACCGCTACAGAGTTCTAAATTGACGAGAATAAATTCTTTACTCTTACTGAATCGTTATACGTTATACGGTTTCGCTGCCCGTATCGCCATTACAGAGATAACTTCTTCTTAATTTCTTCAGGAATCAAAGACAAAAGCTTTGCATCAGCCTCTAACAACCGCATTATATCCGCAAGGTCCTTCTGGCGTTTACTTGGTCTTCGCATTTCATCCTGATATGCCCAAATCTTTCCCTGTAAAACATCTTCTATCCTTGCCACAGGTAGTTTGTATCCCAAAATGTTTTTTTAACAGCACCAGCAATAAACTTCTGATATCTTGAATCAGTCTGTATTTGAATCCTCAAATCAGAAAATGGCGCAGATATATTTATGCGATTAGGAAATTTCTTGATTTTAAATCTCTTAGGGAGAACACATAATAAATCGTCAATCATCTCGGCGGCTATTACTACATCTAAGTCTAAACTAACTACCGGTTCTGCATAGGCATTTGCTGCTAAACCACCAATAATGCAGAATGGTATCTTCTTTGCCTGCAATATTTTAACAAATTCCGCTACTAAATCTCTTTTTTGATTTGTAACTCTATTTACAAATTCTTTTTTAGTCATCTTATCTTGCAAACAATCTACTACAGTTCCTCAAATTCACCAGTTTTTTTATTTTTACGAACATTGTTATGAATAAAATATCTACCGTTCATTGCAATATATACACCCGGTGGCAAAACCTGCACAAAAGCCATTGCACAACCAAGATTGAACATCCCATCAGAACTGCCAAAGGTGTAAGGAATCATTGCCCCGGTCAGAACGATTGTTTTATCTTTGACGCGTTCTGCAAGGTATTTTGCGGTTTCCACCATTGTGTCTGTGCCGTGGGTTATCACGATTTTATATTCGGGTGTTTTGATACAATTTCGCGCAATAATCTCACGGTCCTCATCAGTCATATTCCTGCTATCAATCATCATTAAAGTTCGAATTTCAACTTGAAGCCGGCATCTTCCAAGACGGAGCATCTGGGGTATGTGAGTATCCTTAAAGAATAATTCACCTGTTAATTCGTCATATTCTTTATCAAATGTTCCGCCGGTTACAAAAATACGGATAGACAATTTGCACCTCGCTAGGGAGATACAGATGTTTGATAAATCAAACCGCTACAATAGTTACGACCAACTTTTGATGAAAAACG
>CBFGJQ010000136.1:0-3907 GCA_965649095.1 Caldifarciminota bacterium
GTATGAGACAGTCCTTTCAACTGGCGAATTAGCACGTTATTCATCAATTGCGTTAAACTCTTGTGGTGAGCCATTTATTTCCTTTACGGATAATACTAATAATGATTTGTTATTTGCACATCCTCAATATTATCCGCCTGGTTCATTTACTCTTTTAGCACCTGCAAACGGGGCCTGGGCTAATCCACTGCCTATGTTCCGCTGGCAAGCCTGTAGTTATCAAGGTGATAGCCTTTCTCGCTATGAATTATGGATTGATGGGACATGGAATAAGAATATTACTCCACCAACGATAACTGCATCGCAACCTGCTGCACCATTGACATCGGGATGGCATACCTGGCGAATCCTTGCAATCAAAACAAATGGCGATTCAATCTGGTCCAGTGAAACCTGGTCAGTTAGGATAGATGCCACTCCACCGACAAGTTTTGACCTGCAGTCACCGCCGAACAATATCTGGACTGTTAAGAGACATCCCACTTTTGTTTGGTCTCCTTCAGGTGATGCTGAATCCGGGTTGAGGAAGTATCAAATATTTATTGATGGCTTTAAAGCAAAAGACAGCATTCCACCGACTTCCACATCCGCTCCTTGTCCAGTTAGTTTACCTGATGGTTCCCATACCTGGTTTATCCGCGCACTTGATAAAGCCGGAAATTACACTAACTCTAATCAGACCTGGACAATAAAAGTAGACTCCACAGGTCCAAACTATTTTTCTCTTGTTTCTCCGGCGAATGGTATTTGGACTGGTGACTCAACGCCAACATTTGTCTGGCACAGCACAACTGATAACGGAATAGGACTTTCACACTACCAATTATGGATGCGACTCAATAATGGCACTTGGGTGATAAAGCAAGATAGTATAACCGATACTACGTATACTCTTTTACCTTCTCAAGCATTAACACACGGCACCTGGGATTGGTATATTAGAGCAGTTGATAGCCTTGGTAATTACAGGGATACTTGGTATCGCACTCTCTATGTTGATTTGCAACCTCCATTGCCATTTTCTTTGTCTTCTCCAGCAAATAATAGCATTGTTTCGCAGCCCACACCAACCTTTTGCTGGCATCCCACTTCAGACCCAGATGCGGGGTTAGCAAAGTATCAATTATGGGTAGATGGCATACTGAATGTTGATAATATTATTCCTCCTGATACATCCTCTGCACCATCAGGACCCCTTACTGAAGGGCAACACCACTGGTTTGTTAAAGCAATAGATAGTGTCGGAAATGTGCGACAATCCAATGCAATATGGACGGTTTACCTTGATTGGAATCCGCCTGATACCTTCAGCCTTTCATCCCCTTTAGATTATGATACCTTATGGACAAATTTGCCGATTTTAGTTTGGCACCATTCTCAGGATGTTGGTTCAGGCATTAAAAAATACCAGTTGTGGATTAACAACGCAGTTAATGTTGACAGTATTCCAAATACGGATACAACAACTACGCCATCGGCGCCACTTATCAATGGCACTTATACTTGGTATGTGAAGGCGTTTGATTATGCTGGGGGTGAACGGTCTTCAAATCAAGTGTGGCACTTCGTTATAATTAGGGACTCCATACCGCCTACTACACCTCAGTTGATTATGCCAGCCAACGGAGTTTATCTAAATGATAGTGGTATCACTTTTATTTGGCACCGGTCATCAGATTCGTGGTCGGGTATTAAGGAGTATAGATTACAATACGCCAAAGATTCTTTATTTTCTCTTCCTACTACCGTGACCATAACTGATACAATCTATTCAGCCATACTTTCAGATACTACTTACTATTGGCGAGTAAGGGCATACGATAATGCTAACAATCCAAGTGAGTGGTCAACGGTGTGGAAATTTACAATAGACACCCATAACCCTAATGTGCCAACATTAATTACACCGATCAGTGGTGTATACATTAGCGATACTCTTGTAACTTTTGAATGGACAGCAGTGACCTTTCTTAATACACTTGATGAGCATAATTTAAAGAAAAATATTGGTAAAAACAAAGTAAATCCGGAACCCCTTTCTTCGCCGGTTCGTTATATTCTTCAGATTGATACAACTTTAAATTTTGTTGCACCTATAATTACAGATACATTTAGTGTCAATTCTGCCACCATTCCTCTTTATGAGAACTTCCCGTTCTACTGGCGGGTGAGGGCTTATGATTTAGCAGGCAATCAGGGTCCTTATTCAAGTGCTGATAGTTTTGGTGTGGATATAACTGCGCCAGTCATTGAATCCACAACTGTGTGGACAGATACATCTTATGGTGGACCGTTTGAGGTCCGAACAAAGGTGACCGATAATCTTAGTGGTGTTGATTCGGTCATACTATTCTACAAACGAGACGAAGACCCGGATTGGATTTCAAGGGTAATGTTTCTAACAGCCTCTAACTGGTATATTGATTCAATACCTGCAGTGGCAAATCAGAATGATACTGTGCGGTATTATATTAAGGTAGTTGATAGGGCAGAACCAGGGAATAAAGCCTTTGACCCGCAGGGAGCACCGGCAAATTACTACTGGTTTATTGCAAACTATACGGGTATTGCAGAGGCGCAAGCCAAACCAAGATTCTTTACCTTCAGTTTAATGGGAAATCCAATCAAAGGCAGGGCGTTATTCAATTTGGCACTCCCAGAAGAAGCAGAGATTACTTTACGGATATATGATGCCTTGGGCAGGTTGACTGATACACCGATTTATGGCAGAAAGTCGGCTGGAATTTATAAATTTCTCTGGACAAAGGATGTGAGTTCCGGTGTCTATTTCTACTCCCTTGAATCGCCATGGTTAAAGAAAGTTGGCAAGTTTGTCTTGCTGCGGTGATGGTTTGTGTAAAGAGGGTAGCCCGAATTCCATTCGGGTTACCCAAAAACAATAAAATAAACTCTCACTTTATTAAGAAAGTGAGAGAAATCTTTAGCCATTCAAAGAGGTTAAGATGGGAACATTCCTCAAGGTCGTGGGGATAATTGCCATTGTGCTTGGTGTAATAGCATTCGTTACAGTAATCGGTGCGCCAGTGGGCATCAGCGCAATCATAAATGGCGTTGTTCTGATAGCCCTGGGGACAATCTATAATGATGTAAGGGAGATAAAGACGAAGTTGAAATAGCATCAAAGATGGGATGAAAGGGGGTGATGCGATGGCAATAGAGAAAGAAAGGGCACAAAGACACGGAGATAAAAATCTCTGTGTAAATCTGTGCCAATTTGTTTGTTTAGGCTCTGGTGATTAAAGAAAGGAGGAAAAAATGAAAAGACTTATAATAATATGTGCAATGAGCCTTATCTTCCTTCTGGGCTGCGGGAAGAAGGTGAACCTTTATATCTATGGCGGCCCGGAGAGATTTGAATATGAAGACGGCACTGTGTATGGTGGAGTATATGGGTATCTTTTATGCGACCCGATTCTTGATACAATGAGTGTTAAGATAAACGGCAAGACTGCGGAAATAGAGACCGATTTTGGTCAGGACTATGATTACTGGTTTGAAGATACGGTATGCCCTTCACCCGCTAATGAATATAAACTTGAGGTCAAGACCAATGTCGGTGATGCAAATGCCACCTGCCGCTTGCCTGGTGCCTTCAGTATTACTGCCCCGGGAGATTCAATTCCGACCGGTAGTCTCACGGTATCCTGGTCAAAATCCTCAGAGGCGGATTGGTATATGGTAGATTTGTATCTTTATTGGTCAAACGATAGCAAAGACACTACTATATACACTGAAGAGACCTCTATCACCCTATCTGGCTGGCTTGACCATAGCGGTTATCTTGATATAGATGTCATTGCTGGTAATGGTCCAAAGATAGAGGCTGGTTCAACTCAACTTTGACAGTTGGATTTTTGCAAGATCTCGGCAAATCCTTGTCTGTCCA
>CBFGJQ010000137.1:0-3905 GCA_965649095.1 Caldifarciminota bacterium
TAAGAAGTATCTGGCTGGGTTAACACGCCGTTTTCCAAATTAAAAATTGCGGTTCTTTCTTGCCCGTTTTTGTAGTAAATATTCGAAAAAGTTGCTGAATTTTTTATACAGCAAGCAGCAAAATGCGCCCAGCCTTCGTTCCAACCAACTCCAACACTAATCGTATCTCCCCATTTATGGCCTGGTGGTGATGGTTACCCCGAATTAAATCCTTCAAATGTTGCTAAAATATGTCCATACTCATGTAAAATCTTGCCCCAATCCCACTCGTCCGGATCGCTATCAATAAGACTTCCACACCGACCCCTAATCTGCATTTTTGGCTGTGGATAATAAGTTACTGTCGTAGGACTATTAGGCCACCATTTACAAGTAACCGCTTGTAAATTTTCCCAATTTTTGTTTTGTGCCCACTTATAACCATCCCGAATAACATCGAAAATATAGAAAGCTGCGCCTCGCAACGAATCTGGCAAAACCGTAGTGTTACCTAAATTTTTATCTCCGCAGGGCACATTCATATGAATGATGGTAGTATCTTTATATGGACTTTCTGCACTATCAACTACTTGCGCCATATTGAGATTGTATGTCCAAACTTTAGCATAATAATCGTGCCAGGTTGAATCTTCATCCACATTATAAATATTATTAAAAATAAAGTAGCCATTTACATTTGTATATGTTAAACCAAGCTGTTGGTCACCTTGTGGATTGTGATAAGGATCGTCATCATCCCAGAGTTCAACTTTAGCATCTTTTATGGACACTGTTTCATTAAGTCTATTCCGATAAAAGAAATTGCCAGAGACATTAACAACCGGATTTTTCCATTCAAAAGTCCAATAATATTCATTATTCAATTCGTCTGATTCATAAACATCGCTGTCAGCGTCAGTGATAACTTTGATTGTATGCCAACCTTGTGTTAGGGGTCCTATATAAAATGTGGCTGTGTCATATGTCCAAGCGTTAAGCCCGCTATGCGTCCAGGTTTTTCTTAATTGTTCATCAACATATAACTTGGTTTTGAAATTTATTGAAGATGGGATATTGTAATTTGTTGGATTTCTTATTGTCCTACGAACATAATAAACAATTTTAGGGTCTGCGTAGAACTCATTATCGTTTGTGGTCGCATTACGATTGCGACTGATTATCAAGGGATATGACCATCCAGGATAGGGATGTTGCATTGATAAATCAACTCTGCCTGTAAAGGTAATGTATAATTTGGGTGGATAAGAACTTTCTCGGCTGTAAAAGTTATGTATCCAAGCAGAAACAGTATCATTGCTTTTCAGCATTACTCCATAATTACCCGCCGGATTATCACACCAATTTTGAACAAGCGTTGCTATAGAAAATACTGCTGAATCTCCTATATCTATAAATGCCGAAGCATAAGAAGAACCATAACTTGATGCCATACTATCCCAGGTGGCGGTATTTTCTAACCAACTTTGTGTCGTGTTATAGCAATAAATGTTAAAACCACTGGGGTCTAATGAATCAGCCGGATTGGTTGGTTCCAATCCAAAGGAATACTGGCAAACAAAATTTGCAGAATTTATTGTAACTGCATATGGCGGCAGAGAAGATAAATTGAATTTTATTAATGACCTTGTTCGCATCTCTTCATCAAATTCGCCACCAACACCAAATACAGTTGATGAACCATAGTTAGAATTAGGGGACGCTTCATAGAGTTCAGCATCAGCTGCAGCATTTTCTGAAGCATATGGGTCTCTAAAGCCAAAAAGAATTTCTAAGTCACCATTTTCTTTGACATAGTTTTTGATTGATTCAACTAAAATGATTAGTTTGCCGTTTTCTTGCCCTATTGTGAAATTTACAGGGATTCCTTTCTTTTTTCGTAATACCTCAGGTCTGCATAATGCACCAGCAAAACTACCATCGCTTTTCAAAAAAGTAATATCATCGTTTAGCATTTGGTTCTCTGTAATTCGTTCACCATTTTTAAAAATTGCTATTCCCTTGGGCATTTTTAAATCTATTTCAACTACCGCATTCTTTTCCAAATTTCTTTTAATTTCTTCTTTTGGCACAATAATTTTATACCATATCACATCGGGTGTTATTTCTGTTTCAAACCTCAAGTCTTTATTATAGTGATAAATCGCCTTATTACTACTTATCTCAATACTTCCTTCAGAAATATTATAAATCGCTTGGTCTATTTGATTTCTATCTTTAATTTGGATTCTTTTTGGACACAGTGCTATCTCTGTTCCTTCTAAATCCATTTTTATTTTGCGAGGATTAAAATAAGCACTCAAATTGTTTTTTTCACAAGCATAAAGGAAATCTTTTCTCACACTTTTCTGAATATTAAGGTTTATATCTTCCCATAAACCATTCTGCCCTTTGTAATGCAAGGATGCTGAACTTATGACTGCTGTTGTTAATCCTTTCCCCCGGTCATAAAACTTCGTATTCCTTGAGCGCAGCTCTTTAATCTCATATTTTTCTGATAGAGGGTTCAAATCAATATCAGGCGCCTTGTTTATTTTGATTGTTCTTTTTATTTTTTCCCATTCCTTTTTTGTTTCTTCGTTCATCTTCTTCTCTATATTCGCCGCTTCTTTTCGTAATCGCTCAACTTCGGTTAAATAATTACTATATTCAGCATTAAGAATCGCTTTTTCTAAATCCTTACGAATCTGTAAAAGGTCTTTTTGCTCCCAATACCAACCCCAAACCTCTTTTCGCCTCTTTTCTGTTTCCTCTTTTAACTTCGGCTCTTGCTTGCGGTCTAAGAGATGTAACTTTTTTATTAACTCCCAAAACCTTTTTGGACTATCTGGCAAGAAAAAAGGCAAGGATTTCTTTTGAAGAGTTTTATCCCATATTTGCATAAGTTCAAAGGCAGAACTAATATACTCAACGGAATCTTCGGGTGACAGAAATAATTGATAATCCAATATCACCTTTTTCAAATTCTCTTCCGCACTTAGACTCTCACTCAAAACCTTAATCCAAATCGGAGGCTCGGTTACATAATAACCTTCATATTTTGCCTGTGAATCACTAGCGGCAACGCTCTTTTCAATATTTATTATTTCACAATGGGGATAATAGGAAATGGAAGCTAAAATATTATCGGAGGATAAATACATTGCACCTATATCTGCGCCAATTTTAATTGAATCCATTAATGCGGAAGAAATCCGATGAGGATAAGGATAATAGATAATAGATGCTATTTGCATTTCCTTAGCTAATTCTTCGATCCGATTAGAATAAACTTTGCTTACTATCTGTTCAACGTCACCGTATGGTGTTTTAGTAACTTTTCTTACCCTCACACTGTCATCAAATACTTCTATCCAGAACCTCTCACCCTCTGTGCTCCACCGAGATTTTTCTTTTGCACCATGCCTCTTGCCTTGAAAAACTGCTTTTCCACAATGAATTTCATAATCATACAGCGAAGTGGGAATAACATACTTAACTACGATACGGGTTTCTTCTATAAGAGCACCTTTCAAAATAACTTTCTTTCCTTCCATACTTAATCCCTTTGTCAAATTTTTCTTTTTCGCCCAGCTACACATACTCCATCCTGTTTTTGTTGTATCCACTATGTAAGGAAAAAAGATATATTCGGTAATATCCTTTATGATTGCATTTGCCGGTAATTGCATTTCTGCCGAGAGAATCATTGTTGTCTCTTGTGTAGTAGGGAAAAAGTGTAATTCTTCAGTTATCTCAATTTCGCTTAATTTAATTTCCCCAATACCTATTTTACATTCAACGTATGCATTCCCATCCCACCAAACAGGTGATTCAATTTGCATTACTCCAATATACGAAGAATCCCACGATTGCCATTTGCCATCTTTAAAAATCAATATCTCTTCCGATTCATCTTGTTGTTGGCC
>CBFGJQ010000138.1:0-3865 GCA_965649095.1 Caldifarciminota bacterium
ACTTCAAGGAAGGGGTCAATTATTACTACAAGGCAAATGTCTTCTATCCTGAGGGTCACCAGCCAGGTGGCGCGACCGGCCCTTTCCCGGGTTCAGTAATGAACTGGGCTTGTATGAGCCGAATTGATATTACAAGAAAGGTCTTGACCGGCGGTAAAGGAACACCCGCAAGCCAGTTTCCAAAGAATACCCTATTGCCTCAGGGTTCTGGTTATGGCTGGCCCTGTTATCTGTGTGCGAAAGTGGGTGGCGTTATTAAAAAATACAGATTTTCTAAGCCGAGTGCGACCGCAATTACGATAGAAAATTATACAGGTAATGTTAACTCTCCGGATACGATTATCCTTACCGACCCAATCCCGACCGGTACTTTTACTTTAAACATAAATATCCCTTCGGCAGAATGGATGAGCCTGGGTGTGATTCGCCAGATTTGCGACAAGGACACGAATACTAATTTTGATGAGGATGCACCAAGGGTTGCCCTATTCTTCTTCAGCACCCAAAACTTTAAGCTGGCACGGGAATTTTGGGAGAGCGATGGTCCGGCCGCAGTCAGCGCCGAAAAGTATATTGACGACATAAATAATGCTATTGTTTCCGGTGCGACACCGGTAGCAAAGGCGGTTCTGGACGCAGTCTGTTATATTGCCTGGGTCAACCCCAAATATGGTTCATATACGAAAACCAATGATGCGAAAAGGGATCCTTACAATACCTGGGCCGGCGATACGGTCTGGTGCCGTAAGAGTTTTGTAATCCTTTTGGGGGACGGTGAGTCCAATAGTGATCACCCCTATGTTACCTCATATTCACCATTACCCGCCGGCCCATTTTCGAATAGAGACCTCTGCAACTACGATGGCAATCCTGAAGCTGGTGGCGATACAACTATTTACCAAAATGGCTACTATGATTACCCGAAACAAGTGGATGACTACGATAAACATCATCCGGCTGATGACTTTGCCTATTATGGTCATATCACTGACCTGCGACCGGATATTGTGGATAAACAGAATATTGAATTTTACTCCATATTTTCCTTTGGAAAAGGCGCAAGCCTCTTTAAGGAGATTGCCAAGGATGGTGGGTTTCAGGATGAGAATAACGATAAAATTCCTCAGGTTGATGAATATGACAAAGATGGTGATGGTATCCCTGACCACTATTATGAGGCTGAGGATGGTTATAAACTTGAGCAGGCGATTATGGATATTATCTACGATATCCTTGCCAGCATCTCTTCTGCAAGTGGTGTGGCCATGGTTACGGCTGGGACAAAGGTTGGTGGTGGCACAGTCCAGGGACAATTCTATCCAAGAAGGAATTTCCCGGACGGTAAGCAGCTGGACTGGGTTGGAAATTGCTACAGCCTCTGGCTTGATCCTTTTGGAAACCTAAGAGAGGATAATGATGCCCCCGCCAACCACATCCTCAATCTCCTTAAGGATTATGTGATTACAATGAAATGGGACCCTTTGGAGGGCAATGTAATGGTAACGCGCTACATTGATGCTGATGGTGATGGTAAAGTTACTTCGGCTGATTCGGTTACGACTGTGCCAATTGAGGACCTTTTGCCGGTCTGGGACGGTGGAAGGTGGTTGTGGAATAATTTTAATCCACCAACTGATAGAAATCTCTGGACATCCCTTGTAGATGGTGTTAAGACGGCATTTACATTAGGGAATGGCGCGGTGCTCACACCTTATCTTGGCGTTGGTTTAAATCCAGCCCAGGCTGAGACAATAATTCGTTATGTGTGCGGAGAAGATATTGATACAATCGCATTGCGGTCAAGAACTACACAAGGTAAGGTCTGGAAGCTCGGTGATATTATAAATTCTGGTCCGGTGCTTTATCGCACACCAATTGAACGGTATGACTTTATCTACAATGACGACTCATATCATCGCTACTACGAAAAATATCTCGGGGAACATCAATTGGCTTATGTGGGAGCAAATGATGGGATGCTCCATGCCTTCAATGCTGGTAAGCCAGTAGCCCTTGAAGACCCTTATGAGAGATTGAAACTTGAACCTGGTAGCGGACTTGAATTGGGAGAAGAACTCTGGGCTTATATCCCGCGCAATCTATTGCCCCATCTCAGATGGTTGAAAGACCCCAAGTACGGTAAATGTCATGTTTATTATGTTGACCTCAAGCCATATATTACCGAGGCGCGGGTCTTTACCGCAGAATCACTTGATGGCATACATATTGGGGGCTGGGGTTCAATATTGATTGGTGGGATGCGCCTCGGCGGCGCCCCAATTCATAGTGATGCAATAGATACCTGCCGCTCGGCCTACTTTGCGATTGATATCTCTGACCCGTTCAATCCAAAACCGATGTGGGAATGGACCGACCCATCACTCAAATATACCCTCTGTTATCCTACAGTCGTTAAGGTACATGATGCCTGGTATTTGGTCTTCGGCTCAGGACCGACATCCTGTGGTGGCGAATGCACCCAGCAGGCCCGGATATTTGTGCTTGACTTGAAGACCGGGGTGAAATTGTGGGAGTTTACTCTGCCTGACCCGCAATCGTTTATAACCAATATCTTTGCCTGTGACTGGGGGATTAACTATTCGGTTGACAGAATCTATTTTGGCGATTGCTGGTATGATGCCTTGGCGAAAAAGTATAAAGGCAAAATATATCGGATAAAGACACACCATCTTCCTCAGCCTTCTAACTGGACAATGGAGATGATAATGGATATGGGCCAACCGATTACGGCTGAGGGTAGTGTGGCGACCGATGAATATAATCACCTCTGGGTCTATTTTGGCACAGGTAGGCTCTTTAGTGATAACGATGAAATCGACAAAACAAGATATGCCTATGTTGGTTTCCGGGACGATCATTCCCATACAACTAACCCACTGGACTTATATGATGTCACAAATGTAAAGGTTGATACCGCGGGTGTGGTTACTCTGCCCGATAATAGCACGGTTGCGTTTGATTCCTTGATTGCCCTGGTAAATTCAAAGATGGGCTGGTATCGGCGGTTTCAAAGAGATGGCGAGAGGAATCTTACAACTTCTCTGGTCCTGGGTGGTGCAGTGCTGTTTACTACTTACTGCCCGACCGGAGATATCTGTAGTTATGGTGGTGAAGGTAATCTCTATGCGCTATTCTATAGAACCGGCACGGCCTATGCTCAGGCATTTATTGGTGATACACTCGGTTATAACCGGATATTTCTCTCGCTTGGCTCAGGAATACCCTCGGAACCAGCGCTTTATGTCAGTGCTGACCAGACCAAGGTCTTTATTCAGGTTGGTGGGGGTATTGTCAGCCCTGAGACTGGCATCCCTGGTCTGCCAAGGGCGGGTGTGATTCTCTGGAAGGGTAAATAATGGGGAGGTAGGTATGAAGACCTTTGGAATTTTACTTGTTTTGTTAATTCTGTTTCCCGGAATTGGACAGGAAATTGACAAAGAACTCAAGGGTGTTCAAGATACCTGCGAGTTATATGTGTGTAAAGGACTTATCCTTGCTATCGAACCAGGAAGAATAAACTTTGAAGAGATGTGGCTGCGCATTCCAAATCCTGAAACAAAGATAGAACATAACTTAATGCTAACTATTACTGATGAAATAGGTCGGAAGATTGAATATAGGGATCTGCACGCACCATTTCTTGCGGAGATTGCTTATACTATAATCAGCGATCAGGCAATTGTAACAAAAATCAAAATCCTAAAACAATATCGCTACGACGAAAATGGCTTTGTAAAGGAATAACTCTTGGGGTCGGGACTGATTGTTTGATAAATCAAACCGCTACCGACCCGACCCTTCCCTTGACTTCTTTATAATTCTGGTTAAAATAGGGTATGGAGGC
>CBFGJQ010000139.1:0-3852 GCA_965649095.1 Caldifarciminota bacterium
GCGATGTGAAGAAGGCTTCTGCGCCAAGAATAGTTTTGCTGTATACGGGGGTTTTCAGGGGGTCTCCCCCTGAATATCTTGAGGTAATAGGGCAGCAACGGTGATGAGATGGCAGAGAAGGTCTTTATAGAGCCATTTAAGGAACTTCAATTTGCAAAACTTGACCTCCATCGTGAAAAGAGAAAGGGATTCCCCGAGGTGGTCTTCTGCCCGGGCAAGAGTGAAAAACAGATAATAGAATGTGCCGCCCAACTCTACAAAATCCATAAAAGGGTTCTTTTGACAAGGGTAGATAGGGACACTGCCCGCATTCTGAAGAGGAGATTCCCCAATGGTAGATATTACCGAGAGGCGAGACTCTTTTACATAGGAAAGATGGAAAAGGGCAAGGGGTTGGTAATTGTCCTTGCTGCGGGGACCGGTGATATTCCGGTTGCCGAGGAGTCGGCATTGACTGCCCAGATATTAGGCAGTCAGGTAAAGAGGATATACGATGTTGGGGTTGCAGGGCTCCATCGGCTTTTAGCTTTTCAAAAAGAGGTTGAAAAGGCGCGGGTCTTGATTGTAGTTGCGGGTATGGATGGGGTCTTACCATCTGTTGTTGGTGGCCTCTTTTCAAAGCCGGTAATTGCAGTGCCAACAAGCATTGGTTATGGCGCCAATTTTAATGGTCTGGCACCCCTTTTGACCATGCTCAATTCTTGTGCCCCCGGGGTTGCAGTGGTGAATATTGATAATGGTTTTGGTGCCGGCTATATTGCATCACTCATTAATCGTCTATGATTACCTTTGAGAAGGTGAGCAAAGTCTATCAGAAGAACTGGGTTGCCCTTGATGATATCTCTTTTGAGATAGAAAAGGGTGAATTCGTCTTTCTCACCGGTCCGACCGGGGCAGGTAAGAGCACAATTCTGAAACTGATTTATAAAGAAGAGGAGCCCACCAGGGGAATGATAAAAGTAATGAATTATCACCTCCGCCTCTTGAAGAAGAAGGAGATCCCCCAACTAAGAAGAAAGATTGGGGTAATCTTTCAGGACTTCAAATTACTCCCGGACCGGACTGTGGAAGAGAATATTGCCTTTGCCCTTGAGGTTACTGATACACCACCAAGGGACTTAAAGAAAAAGGTTATGGATGTCTTGACCTATTTACGCCTGAGCCACAAGAAGTTCAATTATCCCTACCAGCTCTCCGGGGGGGAGCAACAGAAGGTCTCCATTGCCCGGGCATTGGTCCGTGACCCGTATATCCTCCTTGCGGATGAGCCAACGGGGAACCTTGATCTTAAGAGTTCTCAGGAAATCCTTGATGTCTTACTTGATATAAACTATAGAGGAACAACCGTCCTGATGGCAACCCATAATCAAATTCTCACCAGAAAGGCAAAGAAGCGCATAATTTCACTTAAAGAAGGGAAACTGGTTGGGGATTGATATGGTTCTAACAATTGGAATAAGGGAAGGGATAAGGACAATAATCAGAAACAGTTCGCTCTTTATCCTCTCCCTTTTGGTTGCCGCGATATCCTTCTTTCTCTTCTCCCTCTTCAGCCTCCTTACCTTAAATCTCTATCACCTACTACAATTTTTGAGCCAGAAGATTGAAATTATTGCCTTCCTTGATGAACATGCAGACATTCAAATGCTACAATCCAATATTTCCCGCATAAATGGAGTCATTGATGTTGTCTACGTATCAAGTGAAGAGGCACTGAATGAATTACAGAAGGAAATTGCCGAGACGAGAGAGGTCTTAAGGGTCTTTGCAGAGAATCCCCTTCCGGCCTCATTTCGGATAAAGGTTGCGCCGGAATTTAGAAACAGCAGGGGATTGAAGGAGTTGAGTGAAAAGATTATGCTTCTAAAGGGTGTAAAAGAGACGATATATGGGGGTGAACTCGTTGACCAACTTAAGGGCTTTACCCGAATCGTAACCTATTTTGATGCGGGTCTGTTGGTAATCATCACCCTGGCGGTTATCTTCGTTACCTTCCAGACCATCAAATTAACTATCTTTGCCCGCGCAAATGAGATTGAGATAATGAAACTTGTCGGCGCCGAAGATTCGCTCATCTCAATTCCCTTCATCTTTCAGGGACTCATCCAGGGGCTATTGGGTGGTCTGATTGCCTTTTTACTTCTCCTTTTAACTACCCGTATTGCCTCTCCATTCTTTTCGATCCCATACTTTCCGAAGCCATTGATGATATTGATTAACCTCCTCTTCGGAACGGTCTTCGGTGTTATTGGCTCAGGTATTGCAATGAGTAGATTCTTAAGATGAACCTTCTGGTAATCTTTCTCCTCTTATTTCAGGTCAATCAGAAACAGAAGGAACTGGATGAGCTCAAATCAAGGTTAAATCAGGCACGAGAGGAGATAAGGCACCTGGAAAAAGAAAAAATTGGAACCCTCGCCCGAATTGAGAAGATTGATGAGGCAATAAATTTGACGGCTGAATATATAGATAGACTTACTGCCGAGGAGGCACAGGAGAGATTACGGGTGCAGGAGTTGAATCGGGAAATCGCCCGCGCCGAAGCAAAGATGAGACTACATAAAGAAGAGTTAAGGGAGAGGATTGTCCGGCTCTATAAGTGGACTCCATTCTATAGACTTGAAGTCCTCTTTTCTAATAAGTCAATCCCCCAGATTCTATCTACTTCCTATTATCTTCAACTTCTGGCTAAAAATGACCAGAAGGTCTTTTATGAATTCAAACGGGACTGGGAAAAGTATCTCATTGATAAGAAGTTGCGGGAAGAACTGCTCATAATACTTGAAAATCGGAAGATAGAGAAGGAGGAGGAACTGGCGCTATTAAATAAAGAACGAAGGGAAAAGGAGCGAATCCTTGCTGAGGTCAGTAAAAAAGAGAAAGAAAAGAGGAATTTAGAGAAGGAACTGAAGAGTGCCCAGCGGAAACTGGAAGAATTGATTATCTCTCTACAGAAGAAGGCAGAAAAAGAAAAAAGCGCCCGGAGTTATTTTGAGGCAAATCGTGGTAAACTTCCCTGGCCCTGTCGGGGACAGGTTGTATCAAAATTTGGCAAGGTAATCCATCCCAAATATAATACTACAACAAAGAATAATGGTATTGATATTGCTGGTAATTTTGGTGAGAATGTCTATGCGGTTGCGCCGGGGAAGGTCGCCTATGCGGGTCGTTTTATGGGTTACGGCAATTTGGTCCTCCTTGACCACCTTGATGGATTCTATTCATTATATGGACACCTCTCCGAGGTTCTTGTTCAGGTGGGTGAAGAGGTCAGTAAGGGTAGAATCATCGGAAGGATTGGAGAGAGTGGTTCACTATCAGGACCGATGCTCCACTTTGAATTGCGCAAGGATGGTAAATCGGTTGACCCCCTCCTCTATCTTGAGTAGATTATTAAGGTTCCAATTTCACCTCAACAATATCGCCTTTTCCACCCTATCATAACCTTCAGCCTCCAGGCGCACAAAATAGATGCCGGCGGAAAGGCCTTCTGGTCTTATCATAACCTCATTCATCCCAATCCGTGATTCTACTATATCCTCCTTATGCACAAGCCTGCCACCGACATCGTAGATCTTGATTGAGACCCTTCTTGTGTCCGGTGAGTTGAACCTGAGCCTTATCATCCTCTTTGCCGGATTGGGATAGATTCTATCAAAGTAAAAGGGCATTGTGAGTTGTGCCTCACTACCCTGTGGACCTCCACCACCGACTTCCTCTGTATATATCTCAAATCCAGATAGCACCGCAATCGTGCCATTCAGGAGTTTTACTTTTATTGTGATTTCGTTATCCTGCACACAGGCATCAGGAATCCACGCCTCTTCTATTATCCTTTCCCCCGGCTTCACC
>CBFGJQ010000140.1:0-324 GCA_965649095.1 Caldifarciminota bacterium
TTGTCGCATAAACCTGTCCTGACGACAGGTCAGGATGCGACCGCGACAAGGGTTATGACACAGCCTCTTATTAAATCTCTAAATGCCTTATTCCCTTTTCTGGTCTTTTATCTCCTGCCTTCACCCTCACCTTAATCCTCTCCCTTCAAGGGAGAAGGATTTCGATTTCATCTTCCTATACAATGTTGCCCTGCTTATACCAAGTCTCTTTGCGGCCTCAGTTATGTTTCCTTTACATTCCTGCAATGCCTTTTTAATCTCATTATCCTCAAGACTTTTTAAAGGCTCAATCTTTACTCCGGGCAGACTTACATGTTCAGGCTT
>CBFGJQ010000140.1:334-3835 GCA_965649095.1 Caldifarciminota bacterium
ATAATATGTATCGGCAAGGACCGCTGCCCTTTCTATTATATGCTTCAATTCACGGACATTTCCGGGCCAGTGATAATTTTTAAGAACCTCAAGCGCCGATTTCATCAATCGCTTCTCCCCAAGATTCTCGCGCTCACAGATAGCCTTCAAAAAGTATTCAGCAAGTAAAGGGATGTCTTCTCTTCGCTGGCGTAAAGGTGGTAAGGTTATAGGAATGACATTCAAGCGATAATAAAGGTCTTCACGAAACCGATGTTGTTTCACCTCTGCATATAAATCTTTATTCGTTGCCGCAATGAGCCGGACATCAACCTTTATCGGTTTTGTCGCACCCAGAGGGACTATCTCTTTCTCTTCGAGGAGCCTTAAAATCTTCATCTGGATTGAACCCGGTGCATCACCAATTTCATCCAAAAAGAAACTCCCCTTATCCGCAACTAAAAATAGTCCATCTTTATCGGTATTGGCACCGGTAAAGGCGCCCTTTTTATAACCGAATAGTTCACTCTCCAATAATGTCTCAGGCATCGCCGCACAGGATATTGTAACAAACTGATTCTTTGACCGCCTTGACCTCCGGTGGATTTCCCGGGCAATCAACTCCTTGCCGGTTCCTGACTCACCAAGGATTAAGACGGTAGTATCGGTAGCGGCAATCTTATCAACAAGGCGCAAAATATCCCGCATTACCTTGCTTTCGCCAATGATTGACAACGGGCCCGGTGGTTCTTTAAGTAAATTTGCCTTAATCCTGCTTAGAATCTCATCAATTCCAAACGGCTTCATAATATAATCACTTGCCCTATCCCGCAGTGCATTTATAACCGATTCCATTGAGGCATAGGCAGTAATAAAGATCACTGGAAGTTGGGGATACATCATCCTGACCTGTCTTAAAAATTGAAAACCATCCATCTGGGGCATCCTTATATCGCTGATTACACAATCAAACTTTTCTGTCTTTAAACGGTTTAGGGCATCCTTAGGTTCGGTCGTTGCATAGACATCATAACCGTTCTCCTGCAGGGCGTAAGAGAGCCATTTTAATAGGCTTTCCTCATCATCCAGAAGGAGAATATTTTTTTTCATCTAACCCTATTAACTAACTTTTGCTATTTCCTCCGCCGGCTAAATATCTCTTCAAGGGTAAGTTTTAACTGGGGGATTATCACAAATTCCTGCAGGTTATTTTTCTTCCTGAGTGCACAATGAAAGTGGAAAGAGAACCGGCCAAGATTTTTAAATGGTAATCTTACACCAAGCCCAAGGCAATCTTCTTTAATTCCTTTCAAATACCAGGGGTTGTAGGCATAGGCAAAAGAGTAGATGTCCTTCTCGAACACTGCCTTAATCCGATTTATACTACTGGTATCCCATACTGAATGTTCAATTAGTAATTCATAATTCAAACTATTAATTCTCTTTCCAACGCCCAATCCAATTACCTGAGAAAGTTTGTAGTTCGTATCACTGGTGGTTCTTTCCATATCAATACTACCCAGACCTTCATAGTATAAAGAGAAGAATGATACCTTCAAGCCGGTACCAAATATTTGCCCCTTATATTTATAATTAAATGTATCCGCAATAGTATAGTCGCCAATTGTGTAATCCCAGACTTCAAAAGAACCACCAAAGAGAAGGGAACCACGGAAGAAGACTTCCGCCAGATTAAACCATTGATTCACCTGGAGATATACCTCTTCAATACTACCCCTTGAATGTGCATAAATATTCACCAATCCCCTTTCACTGTAAATATCAAATACCTGGTTAAAGTGTTCAAGGTTACCAAAAGAGACCGATAGACCTTTATATATAGGAACCTTAAGGCTTAAAGAGAAGGGATTTGTCCAGAAGAGGCCTCTTAATCTCTTCTCTTCGCTGATTATATTAACCTCGGGGCTAACGACAAACTCAATCCGGGCGGTTTTCAATTCACCAAAGAATGCCTCCCGAAAGGTTACCCTCTCCTCACCAAGCCCTTCAATTGAAAAGACTGAGGCACTGATAATGCTTAACAATAATATATTCATCTATCGCTCCGCCGGTGGTTTGATAAAACCCACTTTTAACTTATGTGAACCCTTCACAAGTTTGATGTTTGTTATATCATAATTCTCTGGCGAAAGGTAGATAAAAAAACCAAAGTTAGAATCCGGATGGTCAATAATCCACTGGATATAACGGACAATATCCAGACTGAAGATAGAATCCTTAAGGCTAAACTTCTTCAATGCAATCTGTGGCCCTAATTCGCTGTCAAACCCGGTGAATGGCTTAATTAAGTATTTCACACCGATCTCCACTGAATCCCGCTGAGAAAAATAATCTTCTAATTTAAAGGTCAATCCCCCAAAGATTGCCTTTGAACTATCAAGTCTTGTATCATAATTAAATTTTACATAATTTCTATGGACAATACCAGTTCCTAACCAAGCTTCCCAGTAATTGGGAGTAGTATCTGCCTTTATAATATGGCAGTCGGCGCCGAGTGGAATAGCATTTACAACGCCATTTTTTACGAGCCTGAAGGATGGTGCCTTGCCCCCCTCGCGGGAATGGAAGGTGCAAAAACCATTAGCTTGAGGGATTAAAATCAGACCCTTGGAATTCATTATCTTGTTCAAATCGATGTAATTGAACCAAACGACCAGTGAATCACCCACCACCTTGCCTAACCTTAAAGAATCCACATCAAAATCTCCACCCGGATTCTGCCAGGGCTCGGTATTACTCCTTTCATACCAGGTCGCTTCCCCTTCAGTAAAATCTCCATTCAGGGGATAAATTCCAATATTGATTGTATCATATCGGAAAAGGGTATTCCTGTAGAGTGTAAGTTTTATCTCATCAAGCCCCGAATATGTAGTGTCCGGAAAGTTGAACTTTAATAGAATCCGTGCTTCATAGGTATCATTCTTACCGACAACGAGATTCTGGGAAGTTCCCAAAGGAATCGTTTTTGTTTCCGTGGAGGATACGAAAATTTCTAATCTTAATGTATCGGTAGCAAAACCTCCCCTTTCCGTCAGCTCATCCTCACCAAGGGGAAGTTTGTTACAATTGAGAAGGAGAAATAAAAGAAGAGAAGATTTTACAAGTTTGACCTTCATTATACTAATATAACCATTTTTTAATAAAAGTCAACTATCAAATGCATACCCTACAACTCGCCCCACGCCGGGCTATGCAGTTTCAGATTCAGAATATCATCAGCCGATCCCTTATTTACGGCAATTTCGTAAAAACCGGAACTGCCCCGAACCGCAATAAGTTCACCCGATCTACCTGCGCCATAGAATCCCTTTATCTTTATTTTTGTATTGCGACAAGAAACAGTAGGGAGAATCATAGCCTTTAATTTGATACTATTCGGGATATTCGTTATCAAATTTCCGAAATGGTCAATATAGATAATCTCACCATAGACTTTATTCTTTTTTATTTTAATCCGGGGAAATCTGAATTTTACATATCTGTTTATTGAATTTCCTAAAA
>CBFGJQ010000141.1:0-3829 GCA_965649095.1 Caldifarciminota bacterium
CCTTGCCCGGTCCGAAGCGGACCAGAAGATCGCCTATTTTGAAAGGAATCTCCCCTCTTATTACCGGGGGGCATTTGTCAATCTGATATTTATTGCATTAACGATTATCTTTTTTTATTTTACAATGAAGCAAAGGATAGCCCTCTCAACCGCTACCTTTGTATTTTCCACACTTACCCTGATAAACCAGTTGCCGGTAATGGCAAGATATCTGCCCACCGGACCAGCACCAGAAGTATATTACCAGGCAGATGATGTAGTAAATTTCTTAAAGAAGGATACAGGGATCTTCCGGGTCTTTCCCTTCCAATACGGTGCCCACGGTGAGCATGACCGCGATTCATATCTATTGTATCACAATATCCAGAGTGCCGGTGGTTATATCGCCAATCCCATTCAACGCTATCAGGATTTGATTGGTGCCGGAATGAGTGTAATGTTTAATCCCCAGAATTTGCTTCAATACCCAAAGTTTGTTGATATATTGAACCTGAAGTATATAATTGCCCCAAATCTGCCCGATGATATATCCAGCTATGACCAGAATTCACAGCGGATTATCTTAAAAATAAAAAATTATCTTAAAAGGTTTAGATCTGTGTATAAAGGCTATCAGCACACTGTCTATCAGAATGATAGTGTCCTGCCCCGTGCCTATATTGTTGGTGAGTATCTGGTGCTTAAAGAAGAAGAGACCCTTGAATATATGAAGTCAGAAAGGTTCAACCATAAAAGGTCAGTATTGCTTAATAAAGACCCCGGGATTTCATCCGTGAATGATACCTTCCCTTTTTATGAGGCAAAGATTCTTGAATATGCGCCAGAGCGTATTCTCTGTGAGACAGACTGTCCTTATCCAGGATTTCTGGTTCTCGCCGATAACTGGCATCCGGACTGGCGGGTCTATGTGGACGAAGAAGAGAAAGAACTCTACCGTGCCAATTATACACTCCGTGCGGTCTATTTAAATAAGGGAAGGCATCGGGTCAAATTTGAGTATAAGTCAATGCCCTTTGCCATCGGTCTTATCGTTACTATTACTACTATATGTGCAATATTGGGATTTTATATCCCATTTGGCCTCTGGAGACTTGCCTTGAAGGCCAGGCTGGGAGTATTGAGGGGGTGAGTTAAATATGAAAAAGAATAAGGAACTTGCCCGAATCTTTAATCAGATTGCAGACGCCCTTGAATATAAAGGCGAAAATGTCTTCCGGGTTGTAGCATACCGCAAGGCAGCAAAGGTCCTTGATGAATTGATTGAGGATGTTGAGGTATTAAATAGAGAGAACAGACTAAAGGATCTGCCTGGAATCGGTGAGGGGATTGCCAAAAAGATTGATGAGTATCTAAGGACCGGTAAGATGGAAAAATATATAGAGGCGACAAAAGGAATCCCTCCGACCCTCCTTGAACTCTTGAATATTCAGAATCTTGGTCCCAAGACCCTTGCCCTGGCAAATAAACATCTGGGTGTAAAGAATCTTGCGGACTTAAAGCGGGTTATTGAAGATGGCAGTCTTGCCAAACTTCCCCAGATGGGAGAGAAGAAGGTTGAAAATATCAAAAAGGGAATTGAGTTATACGAGCATAGTCAGGAGCGACTGCCCATTGCCCTTGCCGAGGAGGTTGCCAGTAGTGTAGTAGAATACTTAAAGAGTAATGCCCCGGTAAAGAATATCTCACCGGCTGGTTCTCTAAGGCGCTGGAAAGAGACAATCGGTGACATTGACATCCTCGTCACCGGAAAGGACCAGAAAAGGATTACCGAGGTCTTTACAAAATACCCAAGGGCAGAACGGATTTTGGCGGCGGGAGAGACGAAGAGTTCAATCATCGTTGAGGGTGGTATTCAGGTTGATATTAGAATTGTTGATGAGAAGTCATTCGGTGCGGCATTGCAGTATTTCACCGGCTCAAAGGCACACAATGTCAAACTGCGGACGATTGCCGTCAGCAAGAAGTGGAAGTTGAATGAATATGGGGTCTTTAAGGGTGAAAAGGCAATTGCCGGGGAGGATGAGGAGGGTGTCTATAAGGTTCTGGGACTCCAGTGGGTCCCCCCGGAGTTGCGCGAGGACCGGGGCGAGGTGGAACTGGCACAGAAGAATGCCCTTCCCAGACTTGTTGAGTTGGGTGATATAAGAGGCGACCTCCAGATGCATTCAAACTATTCTGATTCAACGGCAAGTATTGAGGAACTTGCAAAATTCTGTGAAGATTTAGGATATGAGTATATTCTCATCACTGACCATTCCCAATCCGCAAGATATGCCCATGGTCTTGAGATAGAGCGATTGTATAAACAGTGGGAAGAGATTGAAAACTTGAACAAGAAATTCAAAAAGATAAGAATCCTTAAAGGGATAGAGGTTGATATACTTGGCAATGGCAAACTTGATTATCCCGACAAGCTCTTGAAGGAATTTGACCTGGTCGTTGCCTCAATCCATCAGGGTTTTACCAAGAATGTTACCGAAAGAATCTGCTCGGCAATGGAAAATCCCTATGTTGATATAATCGGCCATCCCACCGGAAGGCTCATCTCAAAAAGGGAGGGCTATACAATCGACCTAAACCGGATTCTCCAAAAGGCAGCGGAGACCAGGACCTGGCTTGAGTGCAATGCCTATCCGGATAGATTAGATTTGAATGATGTAAACTTAAAGAGGGCAAAAGAGATGGGAATAAAGATAAGTCTGGGGACCGACGCCCATGGTCTTAATGAACTATTATGGATGAAGTTTGGTGTTGCCACCTGCCGGCGCGGCTGGCTTGAGAAGGAGGATGTTGTAAATACCTATCCCCTAACAAAGTTAATCTCAATGAGAAAGATAAATAAGTTTTAAGAACTTCCCATCTCAATTCCCCTTTAATATCACGCGAGCAATATTTATTGCTGAATTGGGTTTGCCAAGTTTTAAGAGATTTTTTTTCATCCGGGCAATCTTTTCCGGATTGCCGAGCAGATTTGAGATAATCTCCTTCGCATTCTTTTTGTCAATCCTTAGTCCCGCCTTGTGCCTGATGAAGAACTCTTCGTTTCGGTCTTCAAGACCCGCAATGGAATTGGCAAATAAGAGGCAGGGACCAGCCTTTGTTGCCTCGGTTGTGGTAATACCACCCGCCTTGGTAATTAAGATATCACAGACGGCAATCAACTCCTGAATTCTATCAACCATTCCATAAACTTTCAAGTTTGCCTTGCCTTTGATTCCCTTTATCTTCTCCATTGCCTCTTTATTTTCACCACACAGGACGAGTAAGTCATAATCAAAGTCCACAATCTCCTTGACTATCTCAAACCATTCACCACCAAAGACCTTGCTTCCCATTACGGCAACCGAAATCCTCTCTTTTGACAGACCGAACCTCTGGCGTGCCGAGTCCTTATCAATTTCACCCTCAAGGGCAAGCTCCACGGGAATACCGAATGGAAAGATTTGTGATTTTTTGACACCGTAGCTTAACAGTTGTCCTGATAGGTCCTCATCAGGAATAAAATAGTCTTCTACTTCTCTATTCACCCAGTGCGGATGGATATAATAGTCAGTGACGACAACTCCAATCTTATAGTTGAAATCTCTTTTGTATAATGCCGCGTAATACGCGGGTGAGAAATGGGAACAGAGGATATAATCGGGTCTGAATTCATCAAGGAGGAAAGGGAATCTATATGCAGTCAACTTATGGAATCTATAAAGGGTATTACTACTACCGGTCTTCACCCCCATTCCTTTATAAAATATCCTTAACAGCCATAAGGCATTCTTCTGACAGAATTCATAGACATTCTTATACATAAATCCGTAAATCGGCAGAGCCCATT
>CBFGJQ010000142.1:0-3818 GCA_965649095.1 Caldifarciminota bacterium
TCAAGGGGAGACTCCCTGAAAACCTCCGTTATACAGCAAAACTATTCTTGGCGCAGAAGCCTTCTTCACATCGCCTTTTCTGAATATCTTGATTATAATGAAAAATTTCATTATCAGGTAATAGGAATTTTTGAAATTCCTATTACCTTAAAAAGTTCAACTATTTGAACGAAGTTTTTCCCTGTTTGATGGCATTGCATCTTGCCATCTTCCTCTCAGGGTGTTATCAAACGCGCAAGTGCGGTTAGTACAGAATGTCGGAGAGTTCGCCGCTCGCTTCCTGAAATAAAGGTTTCCAACTCTGAGGGAATGGTTAAAATCCCAAATTTTCGTTTACCAATAATACCGAGATATCTGTCTGCCAGGGCCGGTATTGGATGATTGAGATTACCCGGCAGATTCTTCCCTTAACATTACAATCAATACAAATCCCACTATCAACACAGGGGGTATCGGCACTTACCCGCTTCGCATTCATCACTGCGGCAATCTCTTTACTCCTTTTTATGCCATCATGGATTGATGCGACAATCTTATTGAAGCCAGCAATGATAAAGACATTTTGGGGTCCGTAAATCATCCCGGCAATGCGGTTGCCAATGCCATCAATATTGATAATGTCACCATTCTTGGTGATGGCGTTGGCGCTTGTTAAATAGTAATCAGCCAGCAACTCCTTTTTTCTGATCTCACGGTCGGTCTTTTCTGTAAGACCGGCACGCCAGTGGTGGATTACGCTATTGCCCCGCTCTTCAAATCTTTCAATTATACCGAGTTCTCTGATTGTTACTGAACCACCAATTCCGATACTTACATCGGGTGGAATGGTTTTTAAGAGATATTCGTTGACACCGGAAATATCAGGGAAATAGCGGGCATCAAAATCACGCCTTTTTAATGCCTCTACAACCTTAAGGAGTAATCTTTCCTGATGCCATCTTTTGACTTCTTCCATTGTAACTGGATTATACTCAATTTTTGACGCCCTGTCAATTGAACTTATCCCCTTGATTTTTTGCTGGTTTGGGATATTATTCTAAGATATGGAAGAGCGTCTGAAGAAATTGGATAATTTGAAGGAGATAAAGATTAACCCCTATCCTTACAAGTTTGATAGAACATATACATCCTCCCAAATAAGAGAGAAGTTTGAAGAACTTTCAAACTCTCAGACCAGCATTAGAACTGCCGGCAGGATAATAGCAATAAGAAAACATGGCAAGACCACATTTGCCACCCTCAACGATGAGTATGGAAACCTCCAGATTTATCTCCGGTATGCAGACCTTAAAGAGAACTTTACAATCTTTGAAAACTTTGATATCGGGGATTTTATTGGCGTGGAGGGAAGGGTCTTCAAGACCCGCACCGGTGAGATAACCATCCTTGTAGAGAAATTTTTACTCCTTGCGAAATCGTTGAGGTCTCTGCCAGAGAAATGGCACGGCTTAGAAGATAGAGAGCTCAAATATCGCAAGAGATACCTTGATTTGATTGCCAATACGGTTTCTTTCCGGTGCAATAAATGTGGAAACGAGTTCTCCTGCGTAGAGGTTGGCCGTATTAAATGCCCGGGCAAGGATAACGATAACAGAGAATGCGGTTCAGAAGATGTCGTGAAGGTCTCAATGAGTCCGAGAGAGATATTTAAAAAGCGCTCAAAGATTGTTTCTCTGCTTAGATGTTTTTTTGATAACTATGGATTCCTTGAGGTAGAGACGCCGGTCCTTCAACCGATTTATGGAGGTGCTTCTGCCAGGCCATTTAAGACCTTTTATAATGCTTTGGGGCAGGAGATGTATCTCCGCATTGCTGATGAACTCTATCTAAAAAGATTGATTGTCGGCGGCTATGAGAAGGTCTGGGAATTCTGCAAGGACTTCCGCAATGAAGGGCTGGACCGATTCCACAACCCTGAGTTTACGATGATCGAGGCATACGAGGCATATAATGACTATTTTGGAATGATGGAACTTGTTGAAGATTTAATGGAATATCTGGTTAAAAACCTCTATACCGATAATAAAATAATCTTTCAGGGCAGGTGCGTGGAAATGAAGAGACCATTTAAAAGGATAAGATATACTGAGGCATTGAGAGAAAGATTGGGTGTTGATATTCTGGGAATATCTGAGAAGGAATTGGATGGTTTGTGCCGGAGATATGAAATAAAGACAGAGAATCAGACATTCGGATATAAGATTGATAAGTTATTCAGTGAACTCGTCCAGAAGGATTTGATTGAACCGACCTTTGTCATTGATTATCCCAAGATAATCTCACCCTTAGCAAAGGGACATCGTGATAATCCCTTATTGGTTGAGAGGTTCGAATTGATAATCTTTGGTCTGGAGATTGCCAATGCCTTCTCAGAGTTGAATGACCCGATAGAGCAGCGGAAAAGATTTGAGGAACAGCTTGCCCGGAGAGAGGAGGGAATTGCGGAGATAGATGAAGACTTCCTTGAGGCACTTGAATATGGAATGCCACCAACAGGTGGGCTTGGTATTGGAGTTGACCGGCTGTGTATGATTCTCTTAAACCAGTCCTCAATTAAAGATGTAATTCTTTTCCCCCAGTTGAGAAGGGTCTGATGAATACGGAACTCTTTGTTGCCGGAAGGTATTTGCTTTCAAGAAACCATAGATTCTTTTCCCTCTCCGCATCAATTGCCATTGGTGGGATCTTTGTTGGGGTAAGTGCCCTTCTCATCACCCTTTCAATAATGAACGGATTCCAGAATGAATTGAGGCGTAGGATTCTCGGTGGGACTCCGCACATAATAATCAGGCGCTTTTTTAATGAACCACTTTTTGAATATCGTGAAATTATGGAGAAATTAGAAAATTTTCATTTTATCAAGGCGAAGGCGCCATTTATAATCACCAAATCCCTCGTCCGGAATAGAAAGAATGTCGATGGCGTGATAATCAAGGGTGTTGATTTGGAACTGGAGAAAGGAATTACTGAGGTAAGCAGACATATCGTTGATGGAGTTTTTGATTTAAAGGATGGCTGTCTTATCGGGGTTGAATTGGCGCGCAGCCTCAAGGCAGGGGTTGGAGATACCCTGATAATAACTTCTCCCTTCGTTGAACAACTTGGACTTCTACCCCGCTCTAAGCGGGTTATTCTTAAAGGAATCTTTGACCTGGGGATGTATGATTATAATGCGACAATTTTATATATGAATATCAGGGATGTTCAGGCACTATTTGAAATGGGGAATGCGGTCAGTGGTATTGAGTTGAGGGTGGATGATGTATACAAAACCCCCCATTACTCAAAAATTATAGAAAGAGGGATTGGCTATCCCTACCGCGTTCAGGATTGGATAGAGACCAACCATTCAGTCTTTGCTGCGTTAAAATTAGAAAAGATTGTAACATTTATTGTCTTGACACTGATTGTGGTTGTTGCAGGATTTAATATCGTAGGAATGCTCGTGAATATAGTCAAGAAGAAGGTGAAAGAGATAGGCATACTCCGTTCATTTGGTTTCACTACAAATCAGATTATGAGAATCTTCATATATTTAGGAACAATTATGGGATTTATCGGGACGATATTAGGGGTTGCCTTTTCGTTTCTTGCCTGCCTCTTGCTTAATCAGTATCGTTTTGTAAATTTACCCGGCGATGTCTATTTTATCCAGACCCTTCCGGTTGAGATGTCGCCGGTGGATTTTATCTCTGTGGCTGGTTCGGCAATAATAATAAGTTTTCTGGCAACAATCTATCCCGCAACCAGGGCGGCAAGGTTGGTTACGGTTGAGGCATTGAGAAATGAATGAAATTCTAATCGCGGAAGGAATTCAT
>CBFGJQ010000143.1:0-3814 GCA_965649095.1 Caldifarciminota bacterium
CCGATAGAGATATCAACAATAAACGAGAAGATATCTTTTTTGTCTAAAGTTTAAAAAAGGAGAAAAGATGGCAAAGTTCTGGGCTGATTTTTCAAAATGGCTGGAAGACGCATCAAGGGTCCTGAGTAAGGAGGCAGGAGACCTGACACTGAAGGGCAAATTGAAACTGCAGATCTTTGAGTTGAAGAGGCGATTACAGGAGGAATATAGGGAACTCGGTAGAGCAGTCTACGAACAGATTTCAAAGAAGAAATCCGGTTCTCCGGTAGTGACTCCTTTAGTAAAAGGTATCCTGACAAAAATCAAAAGGATTAAAAGAGAGATAAGAGAGAAGGAGAACCATTACAAAAAGATAGGGGGGAAAGAGAGTCTGAAAGGAGGTTAATATGGCAGACAAACAATTAAAGAGATGGGATCCATTCCGGGAACTAATTTCCCTGAGGGACGATATGGACCGGCTATTCAGTTCGTTTTTTGGCAGGCCTACAGTTGAGGAGGTGGAAGGTATATGGGCACCGGTGATTGACCTTGAGGAGGATAATGAAAATTTTGTGGTCAAGGCTGAGCTTCCCGGATTGAAGAAAGAGGATATAAAGATTTCAGTGCGGGGTAATTTACTCACCTTGAGCGGTGAGCGGAAGCAGGAGACCGAGATGAAGAATAAGACCTATCACCGAGTAGAAAGGTTCTACGGAAAGTTTTCAAGGACGATTACGCTACCCAGCGAGGTTGATGCGGATAAGGTTAAGGCGAGTTACAAGGATGGACTCCTTACCATCACCCTGCCCAAGCCCGAGACGATGAAGCCGAAAGAGATTGAAATTGAAGTGAAGTAAGGGAGCATCAAGCGATTGTCTCGTAACCTTTAATTCTTTTATTTACGCCTGCCTTCCACCATGTGGTGGATTGGCAGGCGTAAAAAGGGGCGGAGAGGGAGATTGATATATACAGGGAGGAAAAATGGATGGAAGGATTTCATTAAAATCTGCCGGTATCATTGCTGGTGCAGCCGCCATATTTGCCTTTCTCTTCGGCTTAATTATTAGTGCGGGTGTCCCTGGACTTACAAATCGCACTGAAGCAAGTCCGGAGAGAGTAACCCCGGTTCCCATCGTAAACGAGGAAGGGGAGAGCCCTTTTGTGAAGGTGGCTGAGATGGCTTCACCGGCCGTGGTAAATATCTCAGCCGAGAGGAGGAGAAGCACCACTCTTCCGAATTTGGAATGGGAATTCCGCGGACCTTTTGAAGAATTCTTCCGGGATTTCTTCAAAAATTTTCCCAGATATGAAGGTAGAACCCATACCCTCGGCTCTGGTTTTATCATTTCTGACGATGGCTATGTCGTGACGAATCACCATGTAATCAAGGGAGCCTCAGAGATTGTCATAAAGATGACCGATAAGAGGGAATATAAGGGTAAGGAGGTGAAGGTCATCGGTTCCGACCCGCGCACCGATGTGGCACTATTAAAGATTGATACGGATGATAAGTTACCCTACCTAAAATTTGGTGATTCAGATAAGATTAAAGTTGGCGATTGGGTTATTGCCGTGGGTAATCCATTCAATCTTGAAGGGACGGTAACGGTAGGGGTAATTTCGGCAAAGGGGAGGAGTAATATTCCCCTTGCCGAGGGACCGGACTTTCAGAGTTTCCTCCAGACCGATGCGGCAATAAATCTGGGCAATTCCGGAGGTCCGCTTCTAAATATCCGTGGTGAAGTCATTGGAATAAATACCGCAATTACCTCTACCTCCGGTGGTAATATCGGAATTGGATTTGCAATCCCGACAAATCTTGCCCGAACGATAATTGATGAACTTAAAACAAAGGGTAAGGTAACCAGGGGCTATCTTGGTGTATATTTAGGTGAGGTGACCGAAGAGATAAAAGAGGCATTAAATTTACCCAATACCGAAGGCGTCTTAATAAACGAGGTGGTTCCCAATTCACCCGCGGAAAGGGCTGGCCTCAAGGCTCGGGATGTAATAATTGAATTTGATGGCAAGGAGGTGACCGATGTTCAGTCATTCCGGATTATGGTTGCTTCAACACCGGTTGGCAAAGAGGTGAAATTGAAGATTGTGCGGGATGGCAAGAAGATAGAAAAAGGCGTTAAGATCGGCGAGATGCCCGAAGAAAAGGTTGCCGAAAGAGAAGAAGAGGGGGTGGAAAAGGAACTGGGTCTTACAGTCGTTGAACTTGACAATCCCCGTGCCCGTAATTATAATCTAAAGGCACAAGAGGGTGTTCTGGTGATTGAGGTGGAAGATGGTTCGCCGGCCGAAGAGGCCGGGATTCAATCCGGGGATGTCATCGTGGAGATCGGGAATGATAAGATAAAGAACCTTGCCGATTATCGCCGCGCGGTATCAAGATTAAAGAAGGGGAGGCCGATTATCTTCCAGATTCAAAGGGGAGAGAGAAGGCGTTATGTGGCGGTAACGCCTTAAATATATGATCAGACCGGTTACCGAGCGGGGATTAAAACAATACTTTGAAGAGGTTGGTAAATATAAACTGCTTGATAGAGAAGAGGAACGGAAATTAGCAAAGCTGGCCCGGGAAAAGAAGGACCAGGAGGCAAAAGAGAAACTGATACTTTCCAATCTAAGAATTGTTATTTCTATCTCGTCAAAATTCCAAAACTGCGGTTTGAGTATGTCTGAACTGATAAATGCGGGCAATCGTGGTTTACTGCGGGCAGTTGAAAAGTATGACGAAAGGAAGGGCTACAGATTCTCCACCTATTCAGTCTGGTGGATAAAGAGGGCAATCTATGAGGCGATAAATGCGGAGTTTGGGGTCATCAAAAAGAGTAGATTGTCCCGGAGAGTTCAGATGTTTATCGGCAGATTTGTGCAGAATAAAGGTCGGGAGCCAACCCCTCAGGAGATAGCCAAAGGGCTAAAGGTTGATGTTACGCATATCAATCGGGCACTTGCTGAATTGGTGCCATCAATCTCTCTTGATTCGGCCTTTGAACAGGATGAAATGGAGACCCCGTTTATTGAGAGACTATGCCTTAATGAATCGGGTGCAAAATTTGCCGGTCTGGAATCCTTTATTGCCCCGGCTCCGGAAGAGATACTCAAAAGAAAACTGGAAAGGGAGAGTTTAAAAGAGGCGATAAGTTCACTCCACCCCCGAGAGCAGGAGATTATAAGACGGAGTTTTGGGCTCGATGATTACGATTGCCAGAGCCTTGAAGAGATCAGCCGGATAATGAATATTACCCGCGAAAGGGTGCGACAGATAAGGGATAATGCCTTGAAGAAGTTAAAATTATACCTGCGGACGAAGCGGCATTAGATTATAACTCCTCAATAAATATTTCGTTATTTGTATAGATACAGATACCCGCGGCAATTTTTATTGATTCTTCTACGATTTCCCGTGCTGAGAGCCTGGAGTATTTAATCAATGCCCGACAGGCAGCAAGGGCATAGGGCGCGCCTGAGCCAATCGCAACAATACCGTCGTCGGGTTCAATGATATCACCGGCGCCGGATACGACATAGGCGTGCTCCTTATCAAGGATGGCCAGGAATGCCTCAAGGCGCCTTAAGATTTTATCCTGGCGCCAGTCCTTGGCAAGTTCAACAACACTACGGGGAAGATTGCCCCGGAACTCTTCCAATTTTGCCTCAAAGCGCTCAAAAAGGGTAAGGGCATCAGCAGTGGCACCGGCAAATCCTACCAGGATTTTCTCGTTATACATCTTTCTAATCTTTTTGGCGTGCTGTTTCATTACAGTCTCCCCGGTTGTGACCTGTCCATCACAACCAATTGCAACCTGCCCCTTAAGTCTTA